>JBBRJC010000122.1:0-8677 GCA_038220135.1 Bryobacterales bacterium
TGTCGGCGGACAATGCTTTGACAGCACGTGTCACTGTCAATCGGATCTGGCAGGGCCATTTCGGGGAAGGACTGGTACGCACGCCCAACGATTTTGGAGTGATGGGAGAAAAGCCGACTCATCCGGAATTGCTGGAATATCTGGCTGGTTGGTTTGTGGAAAATGGCTGGAGTGTGAAGAAGCTGCATCGCCTGATTCTGGATAGCAACGCCTATCGTATGAGCCGCACCGCAAAGCCTGAATATCTTGCTGAAGACCCTGAAAACCGGCTTCTCTGGCGCATGCCTTTCCGGCGGCTGGAAGTAGAGGCAATTCACGATTCGTTACTGACCGCCAGTGGAAAGTTGAACCCCAAAATGTATGGGCCCAGCATGTACCCGAGCGTTCCCAAAGAATCGCTTGAGGGCAACAGTGATCCGGATTCGATTTGGAAGCCCTTTGTGGAAGAGGATGCTTCGCGCCGGGCGATTTATTCGTTTATCAAACGTGCCTTTGTGGTGCCGATGTTTGAAGTGCTGGATTTTTGTGACACGGCCCGTTCGTCTGCAAAGCGAGTGAATACCAACGTGCCAACGCAGGCACTGACGCTGTTTAATGGCGATCTGGTGAACCGCCAGGCACGCCATTTGGCTGATCGCCTGCGCAGAGAGGCGGGTGCAGATAAGGGTAAGCAAATTGAACTTGCCTACCGGTTGTTGCTGGCTCGCCAGGTGTCGGCGGCGGAGAAGAATTCCATGTTGCAGTTTCTATCGAATGCGCCGCTGGAACAAATGGCGCGGGTAATGTTTAATTTGAATGAGTTCGTTTATCCCGATTGAGGAGAGTCATGAATCGTCGTAATTGGCTGATGGATGTAGGCGCGCGGTTCCCGATGCTGGCGCTAACGGACCTGTTGTTGCGTGATGGCTTTTTTGCCAATGCGGCCACAACCACCGGTAATCCGCTGGCGATGAAGCCTCCTCATTTTCCTGCGAAGGCCAAGCGCTGCGTGTTCCTGTTTATGAACGGTGGGCCGAGCCAGGTGGATACATTCGATCCTAAACCAGAGCTCGACAAATATCACGATATGCCTTACAAGGGCGACTTGGCTGTGGGCTCCAATGGGCGTCCCGTGGGGCGGCTGATGAAGTCGCCGTTTCCTTTCACCAGGCATGGGCAAAGTGGATTGCCGATCAGCAGCCTGTTTCCGCATACCGCGAAATTTGCCGATGACTTGTGTGTTATTCGTTCCATGTACACCGATACGGCGGCGCATGCTTCCGGGTGTCTTCAAATGAACACTGGTGCGGTTTTGCTGGGCAAGCCGAGCATGGGTTCTTGGCTTGCCTATGGGCTTGGTTCGTCGAATCAAAATCTGCCGGCTTACGTGGTGATGATCGATCCGCGCGGTGGGCCCATTGGGTCGGCATCGAACTGGTCTGCAGGCTTTATGCCTGGTGCGTTTCAAGGCACCATGTTCCGCAGCAGTGGCGCGCCGGTGCTGGATTTATCGACGCCGCAAGGTGTGAGTGCAAAAATGCAACGCGATGCGCTGGATCAATTGGAAAAGCTCAATCGGGTGCATCAGCAAACACGTCCACAGGAGGCGGAACTTGAAGCTCGCATCGCATCGTATGAATTGGCTTACCGCATGCAAACTACGGCTGCTGAAACGGTTGATCTGAACAAGGAAACTGCCGCGACGCGAACGATGTATGGATTGGATAATGCGATAACAGCGGATTTTGGGCGCAAGTGTCTGATCACGCGACGGCTGCTTGAGCGAGGGGTGCGCTACATTCAACTCTATTCCGGCGGCGGACATTTGGAAGAGACCTGGGATGGTCATGCGGATTGCATCAAGAATCACACAACGCATGCCGGGGAGACAGATCAGCCGATTGCAGCATTGATTGCGGATCTGAAGCGAACCGGTTTGTGGGATGAAACGCTATTGGTTTGGGGCGGAGAGTTTGGCCGCACGCCCACCAGTGAGGGGTTGGATAAACCGGGGCGTGATCACGATTGGCATGGCTTTTCGATGTGGGTGGCGGGGGCCGGTGTTAAGGGTGGGCAGGCGATTGGAGCTACTGATGAACTGGGTTTCAAGGCTGTTGAAGATCCCGTACATGTTTCCGATTTACATGCAACAATCCTGCATTTAATGGGCATGGACCACACTAAATTGACGTATTTCTATCAGGGCTTGAATCAGCGGTTGACTGGAGTGCGAGGTAATGTGGTGAGGAAAATACTGACTTAGGTTTTGACGCTTTAAACGATAAAACCCGAGCCTTGCAAGGGCCCGGGGTGTCCACGCAGGACATGGTTTTCGAGGAAGCAGATTTGCACTACAATTACAACGCACACTCGCCAGATTCGCCTCTAGTCGAGGCTATTGCGAGTGCCTAAGCCCTGCCGTCCGGCAAAGCGAAGACTTTGACTTCAACGCGGCGGTTTTGCTTACGGCCGTCACGCGTCTTGTTGTCCGCAACCGGTGATTCGGCACCAGCGCCAACCTGTTGAATTCGGCGCAACGGCACCTGGTGGGTTACAGTGAGGTAACGAACCACGGCATCGGCGCGTTGCCGGCTCAATTGCAAATTCACTGCAGCCGGACCAGTCTGATCTGTAAAACCGCGTACTTCTACAACGTACTTCGATTTGTCGCCCAGTTTAGTTACCAGTGCATCCAACTGAACCTTGGCGTCTTTCGACAATTCACTGGCACTTGGATTGAAGAAAACAACTTCTTCGGTCAATTTCTTATAGTTATCTAACGACGCGTAAAGCTTATCTATCGAGCCATTGACTTCGCTAACTGTGCCAGCTAGCTTGTCGGTCTTGGCGATACCATCGGTAGCCAAAACATGAGCTGCGTCGGCGCGGCCTTGAGCTTTGCCAGCTGCACCGTTGGCGGTTTCTGCCAACGCACCAGCCGCCTTTGCCTGACGTTCCACGTCAGCCGTCTTTTCATCAAGCTTGGAGGTTTGGGCGTGCAACAGATCGATGTCCGCACCATTTTGCTTACTTTTCTTCTCAACTTCTCCCACGCGACCCTCAACGGGAGCAATAGCTGCCTGCACGTGACGTTTCGTCGCGCATCCTGTGGTGCCGACAATCAAGGTAGCGGCGGCAATCATAGGGAACAATATGTTTTTCATGGTGTTCAACCTCCTCGCGATTTATAGTTGGCAGGATGATGGCCAAACATAAGGGCTTCGCAGAATCAACAACTTAGGATTCACTTCGCGGGCAGATTCTTGCAACTTTTACATGTGGCAGGTAAATTTTGCCTGTTTGGCGGTCAACCAGAGCATCGAGGGTGTCTAAATAAACAGTGAGCCTTTTTCGTTTTTCCTTACTCGTCTGCCTGGCTGCCGGTACCGAGCTCAGCGCGCAATGGGATTCGTTGCGTTCGAAAAATCCTGTGGGCATTCGCTATGAGTTGAAGCTGTTGCAGCCCCATAATTACCGCCAGGCAGAAATAATTGAGGCGGAACTTAATGAGCCGCGTACTCTTGTGACGGCTGGCCAGCAGGCCATGGAGCAATGGCAAGCAGCCGGATTTCTAGTGGATCCACCACTCACTTGTGGCTCACTTCAAAACCCTTGCAGCACGTATAACCGGACGCCATTCCCTCAAATGGGCGGCATCGGTGGACGTGGCCGCCAAGCGGCGGCTGTGATTGCTTTGAACATGTTTTTGCCGGCGCTACCACCGGGCCACTACCGCATAGCCGCAATTTCCCGAAAGCTGGTTTTAACGGGGAGCCGTCCCGGATCTTCAACCTACGGATATCCCACTCCTCAGCAATACTTCGTTTCCAATACCGTGGAATTCGACGTGGTGGTGGCGTCGGCAGCCTGGACCAGCCAAACGATTGCGGCCAGCATCGCCACACTTAAGGGAGTGCCGCTTAATACTCAAGACGACAATGAGAAAAGGCACCGGGCAGCGCAGCAATTGAGTTTTTTTAACGATCCAGCCGCTTGGCGTGCGTCGCTTGATCTATTGCCGCTTGAAGAAAACGTGCTGCTGGCGGCGTTGATGGCTTACGATGGGTCGCGCATTTGTGAGCTGATGCAATCGCGCATTCCTGCTCCAGAGCAATCGGTTTCGTCTTACTATCTTGCGTCCATGACGCAGATTTGCGAAAGGGCTAACCTGCCAGCCGCGCCTCCTGTTTCCGGGCAAATAGCTAAGGGCGTAATTGGTGCTGTGATATCTGCCGCACCTTTGCCCCCTGCGCGTGTTGTACCCCAAGATCCAAAACTGACTGAGTACTTTCAGAAGCAGCTTGCCTATCGAAAGGTATTGATGAATCGTGCCACTGCCATGCTTGCCCAAAGCCTGCCTGGAAAGCAGAAGGAGCCCAAGACGGGTGCCTTGGTGGCGTTGATCCAACATGTTCATCAACTGCGCAACAATCAGCCGCCTGAACCTGAACCGGCATGGGTTCCCATTCTGAAGCGCGAATTTATTCAATCCTTTTCCACTACTGAAATCGCGCGCCAGCAAAACTTGCTGAACATGTTTGCCACAACATTTCGATCACCTGAAATCGTGCCGCTTCTTGAATCGATCCTTGATCGGTGGAAGGCGGGCGATTACTATGAAACCGTTCAATCGTCGCTGCGATCTTTGAATGCGATTGATCCGAAGAGGGCACAGGCGCGCATTATTGCTGAATTGGCGAAAGATCGCACTTGGCTAAATACCCCATTGTTGGAACTTCTGCCTGCCTCCTCTGCCCCAGCCATGGATGATGCATTGATTGCGTCGCTTGGCTTGGCGCAGAAGCCCGGTGGCTGGAACCCGAATTTGATCATGGCCGCGTTGGCAAAGTACGGAACGCCGAAGGCCTTACCAAGAATGAAGGCAATTCTGGAGGCGCAGCAGCAGGCGTGCCAGCCGGAATTGATGGCTTACTTTGTTCGTGTCGATCCAGCCTATGCCGGTAAGGTTTTTCGCAGCACGCTATGGGACATGCAGAAGCCTCCGTCGAGTTGTACGGTGCAATATTTTCAGCGGATCCCACCGCTGGCCATGCATCCGGTGCTTGAACATTATATGGCTGCCTACTTGATGCATAGTGATGTGTTTTTGAAAACCACGGCGGCACGAATGCTTGGCCGCTACGGTGGGCCGACCGCGCAATCGCCATTGTGGGATGCGTTTCGCTACTTTCACAACTTTTGGAAAGGAAAGGGAACTGAACTGGCTTCAAATGGCGAAGGCGTAATGCTGGAAGTGGAAATACGCAATGCGATTGCGCGCGGGCGCAATTGGCTGACCACGGAGAACGACCTTCACACCCTTGAATCGTTGTGCACATCAGAACGGTGCCGGGCGGATGTGGCGAACGATTTGCGGGCGTGGCAGCAGCCGCTACGGATTGAGATAACGGATCAACCCGATGGTGCGACGGTGGCACAGTATTACGGGTTGAACATTGCTGCGCTGGAAGTGAAGTTGCGGCAGTTTCCGAGAGGTACTGGATTTCTGCTGAATGCACGGGGAGGCAGCGCAAGTGCTGATTCTGCGCGTGTTCGAGCGTTTGCCGCCAGTCAAGGCTTGTTTATAGCACCGGAAAAACAGTAGAGGCCGCCCGAGGTGCGAATGTACAAGCGGCCATTTTCTACCACTGGCGATGCGTAAATCGATTCGTTCAAATTGTTCGTCGCCAGTACTTCCCAATCCCGGCCTGGTTTGATCACGCTCACTTTTCCGTTTTCACTGGCCAGGAATATTTTGCCGTCCGCAGCGATGGGCGAAGCATAGTAGGAATCAATTGCATCTTTCAGCCGGGCTTGTTTCGTGACCAAGCCGGTCGAGGCATCGAGCGCTGTAAAAACGCCGCCATCCTTGATCGTATAAAGAAGCCCTTTCAATAACAATGGTGAAGAAACCACTGGCACCGAGCGGTCGTATTTCCAAAGCACTGCGGATTCGGTAAGATCGCCTGTTCGTCCTGCCGGTTTGATTGCGACGGTCCAATTTTCCGCAGCCCTTCGAGATTTATAAAAATCCCATTCCCGGCCATCCAGAAAGCCGTCGTGGTTCAGATCGATTGCATCCCAACTCCCAGAATGTTTCCATTTCGGCGGCACTTCATTTTGGGATAGCTTGCCGTTGCCATCGGCGTCGGCCTCTTTCAAAACATCCTGAAATGCTGGCAATTGCGCGCGTTGACCGGCATCGGCACCCGGTGCCCAGCCGGTTGCAAACACCATTTCATTGGACACTACTGCAGACGGTTTCACCTGCCAAGTCAGGCCTCGAACAAACCAAACCTGTTTCCCGGTTGCCAAATCATAGGAATCGATTCGATAGGAACCGGGCACAATGATTTGAGCTGGAGCATCGTTAGGACGAAAGATTGTTGGAGTTGCAAAACCATGCACTACATCGGGCCTATCTACGCGCCAAAGTAGTTTTCCGGTGATTTTATCCGCCGCCATCAGGAAAGAGTGCTCATCCTGATCGCAAAGCAGAAAAATCCGGTCTCCATCCAAAACTGGCGAGGCTGCCATGCCGTGAAAATTGGTGAAAGGGCCCAGCGGTAATTTCCAGCGCTCGTTTCCGTCTGCCCCATAGGAGATCAGGCCGAAGTCGCCAAAAAATGCATAGACATTTGAACCATCAGAGACAGGACTAGCTACTGCCGGATGGTTCAGTTGATGGAGTTTTTCTTTTCGTGGTTGGGTTATTTCCCGGCGCCAGGCAATCTTGCCGCTATCGCGATCAAGTGCCAGAGTGAACAACTTACCTCCATCATGCCCTGTGATGAAAATGAGTTTTCCTGCAAGAACCGGTTGTGATTTCCCTTCGGGGATCTCACTTTTCCAAAGCAATTGATGGTTTAAGTCAAATAGCGTTGGGATGTTCGTGGCATCTGCAACGCCTGACCCGTTAGGCCCCCTAAAGCCCAACCAGTCAGCTGCCGAAACCAGGAAGCAGACTCCGAAAAAACAAAGAATTCGCCGCACTGGTGTGCGATTCTATCATTCTTTGCCGTCGCGGTGCTTGCCAATGTTCCGGTTTATCCGCTATTACCCCTGCCAGCAGTAGCCAGCCCGAAGTATTGTTTGGATTTCGCCTGAAAAGCCGGAATCGCGCAATTTTCTTCGCAGCCGCTGGATATGCACGTCAAGTGTTCGAGTACGAACACCAACGCTGTAGCCCCATACGCGCTGCAATAAATAGTCGCGGCTCAAAACCTGCCCGGAGTTTTGCCGGAGCAATGTCATCAACTCCCGCTCTTTGCGGGTCATTCTTACATCAACTGCACTTTCTTGAGTGGCCGTTGCGGTAGCTTGCATTGTGAAGTCTCCTTCTAACAAAGTTTACGTACCCCAACCGGGACTAGTTTCAAAAAACTTTAAAAAGTCTGTATTAACGCACCATTTCCCAGAGCTGGATTATAAAGAATGGATTATTGATCAGCGTGAAAAGCGAGGCCCACGTGATGCGTGGGTGCCATCTACATCAACTTGCGTTGACGGTAGGAACCCGTTGACTGGCTGACGGACGGCTCCTTTTCGAGCGTCACGCGACCGCCTTCGACCTCTCTGCGTAACTGAACATTCCCTAAGCAGAAACAGACTACCGTCGGTCTTGAATGCCGCGACCAATCCTTCTGCGTCACTTGCTATCCCCGCTCGAGATGTGGCGCCTCCTGGTTCCGGCATGGTTTGCCGCCATGGCTAATCTGCCCTCAGTTGTTTAGCCGCGAACTCGTTGCAGTTCACTGTCGAAGTCCACTTTGATAAGGCCTGGCGCAGACTGCTGGAAGCAACGTCCATCACGGTGCAGCAGCAGATATCGCCGCGTCACTGTGTGTTTGTAATACTCGACTCTGGTTTGCTCATCCTCGTACATCCACATAAACTCGCGGATCACGTTGGCGTCGTGTTTTAGCATTCGCTCGAGTGGCACCCAGTTCTCATTCGTCATAACGGTCATATCTGCACCTCATCGCCGCGATCCATCAGGTCGCTCTTTTGGTCTAGGCCGATGTTCCTTTCACCCAATATTTGTTGTTCCCAGAACTCGCCCACATGGAGGCCAGCCGGGTTGATCGGTTCGCGAGCAAACCGCGTAGAACTCCGGCCAGTTAATGGCGCAGACCTGCATCATTTCTGGCAACGCCTGTTAAATGTACGCCTGTGAGCGTACGACCCAAGCGCCAGCCTGCGCTCCAATCATCTCCGTCGTGGCAGGAGCGGTGGTCGCCAGGGCCAGCATCATCTGATCGGCGACAGCAACCTCGCGATCAGCGATGTAGTCAATCGCCATAGATCTCTTCATTTGATAAGCGTGAAGAAAGGTATTTTCCATACTCCGGCATGAAGGCTGTTCATACATGATTTTAAATAATTTTGCAGCCCCCGCCGGTGTCAATTCCGGGCTCGCTCCGGCCATTTGGCGTGCCGCCTCCGAAATACAACTACGGCACTCCAAACCCAGCCGATTACAGCTTTCCGGACTCCGAACAAACTCGTCCCCATCGTTATCGAACATAATTGTAGTGCTCCTCCGATCAATCAGCTCAACATCGCTTGGATATACATTTGTACCTCGGTTTACTTACGTATCCTAGGGCGCTGAAGGGGTATGGACATAGGTCTAACGCGGGGATGTGGCCTACCCCCATCAGTGGGTATTCTTCATTGCGCTATTCTAACGTTGTGC
>JBBRJC010000123.1:0-8641 GCA_038220135.1 Bryobacterales bacterium
TTTGTTTGTGGCCAACGATACGCAACCCAACAAACTCTATCGTAACAATCACAATGGCACCTTCACCGATATGGGCCTCTCTGCCGGCGTGGCATTCGGCGAAGATGGCACAGCACGTGGGGCGATGGGGGTGGATGCTGCTGATTATGATCGATCAGGCCGTGCGCATTTGCTGGTGGGCAATTTTTCCAATCAGATGTTGGGGTTGTATCACAACGAAGGCAAGGGGCTGTTTGTGGATGAAGCGCCGCGGTCTGCTGTTGGCCGCGCCAGTTTATTGAAGCTCACGTTTGGTCTGTTTTTCTTCGATTTTGATCTGGACGGGTGGCCGGATATCTTTACCGCGAATGGCCATATTGAAGAAGAGATTGGCCGGGTGCAACCAAAGATTCAGTTCCGCCAGCCGCCGCTTTTACTTCGCAACACGGGCAAAGGAAAATTTACGGATGTTTCAAACAGTGCCGGTACCGACTTTTTGCGGCCAATTGTGGCACGCGGAGCAGCCTATGCCGATTTCGATCATGATGGCGATCTGGATGTTTTAATCAGCACCAACCACGGTCCGGCTTATCTATACCGGAACGATGGTGGAAACAAGAACAACTGGCTGGCGGTGAAGCTGGAAGGTACGAAATCGAACCGCAGCGCACTGGGTGCGGTGGTTCGGCTTGAATCGGCAAATGGCAGGCAATGGCAGACGGTTCACAGCGGTTCCAGCTACTGTTCGCAGAGCGATTTAACGCTAACATTCGGGCTTGGCGCGGATGCTGTGGTGACGCGGCTGACTGTTGAATGGCCCAGCGGTGGGAAGCAGATTCTTGAGAATATTAGGGTGCGACAAATACTTAACATAAAAGAGAAGTTGTAAGGCTGGCGCAGTTGCTAGAATGGTGCTTTCCAATGGATCCGAAACTTCGTATCGCTTCAATTACTGATGAATTTACACCCGATCTGGAAGTGGCTCTTGAAGTCATGAGCTCGATTGGGATGACAGGCGCAGAACTTCGTGTGCTGTGGGGCAAGAATATTATTGATCTCTCCGATGAAGAGTTGGCAAAGGCTAAGGCTTTGCTTACGGCGAAGAATATCGAAGTAATCTCCATCGCCTCGCCCCTTCTGAAGTGCGTACTTTCTGGGGCGCCGGAAATCGATGCCCGATTCCAGCATGACGTATTTGCCGCCAAGCACACGTTTGAAGATCAAGCCCGGCTCACCGAACGGGCGTTTCAAATCGCTGAGTACTTCGGCGCGAAAATTGTACGCGTGTTCAGCTATTGGCGGACAGTGGAGCCCGAAGCTTGTTTTGATGCGATTGAAAAGGCCCTCAATGATTTGGGCGATAAGGCTGCGGCGCGTGGTTTGATTATCGGTCTGGAAAACGAACATGCTTGCAATATAGCGACGGCCGCGCATAGTGCAGCGATTTTGGCACGCGTCACTCATCCGGCTGTGAAGCTGGTTTGGGATCCGGCGAATGCCCTTTGTTCGGGCGAGACGCCATTCCCTGACGGATACAATTTGTTGCCGAAAGATCGCATTGTTCACGTTCACACCAAGGATTGCCACATGGAAAATCACAAGCCTGTGTGGGGGCCGCTGGGTACGCGTGACGTGGAATGGAAAGGACAAATTGCCGCACTGTGGGCTGATGGGTATCGTGGGTGGTTGAGCCTGGAAACGCACTGGCCTGGGCCTGGTGGAAACAACAAAATGGAGGCTTCGACCATCTGTGGCTGGAATCTTCGTGGTCTTGCGTCCATGTAGTGGGTCGTTATTGTGATAAATTTCCAATTACACTGATACATAAATGCAACTTGATGCGTCAAAGATGTACAGGTAAGTGTTTGTAAAGAGTTCCCGAAGTACGTTGTAAGATTTGGGGGTACGGCGAGAGCGCTTCGCTGACTAGCGATTTGCCCGCCGATACCCCTTTACGTTTCTACGAAAGGGAGGTTGTTGCTATGCGTCGGAAGTTTGCAGTTTCGGCGTTGGTCTTCGGACTACTGGCGGTAAGTACGTTGCTTGCGCAACGAGGCCGCCGCTTCCAGAGTTCTCCGTTTGATGAAAGCGGGGAAGTAGCAACGCCTAAAGACGCGAATGAAAAGACCGAATGGGCTTTTGCGCGGCTTCGTTATCCTTCTATTCAATCCGGTAATCAGATGTGGTCGATGCGCGGCAACTGGGCGATTGACTACCCCAAAGCTGACCGGCAATTTGTATCCGGCGTGCGACGGCTAAGCCGGGTTCATGCGCGCAGTGTGGAACAAGTTGTGGACCTTGATAGCGACGATATTTTCAACTGGCCATGGATTTATGTTGTTGAATCCGGACATTGGGATCTGACTGACGCACAGTGTGCCAAACTGCGCGAATACCTGCTGCGCGGCGGCTTTCTGATGACCGACGATTTTCATGGCACCTACGAATGGGAAGTTTTCATGGCATCAATGAGCCGCGTGTTTCCAGACCGGCCTGTAAAAGATATTCCCAACAACGATCCGATCTTTCATGTGATCTTTGATACGGACCAAAGGTTTCAGGTGCCCGGGACAGTTAACTGGCCCTTTACAAAAACTTACGAATACGATGGTTACGAAGCCGAGTGGAAAGGCATCTACGATGATAAGGGTCGAGTAATGGTTGCTATTTGTCACAACATGGATTTGGGCGATGCGTGGGAGCACGCGGATAATCCGGCGTATCCGGAAAAGTATACGGGCCTTGCCTACAGGATTGGCATAAACTACATTGTTTACGCGATGACGCACTAATAGAAAATAGACACCTGCATGTTCGAATTCCTCTTCAAATATCCAGCGCACGTTTTTTCCAAGGGAACGATTGTGCTTGCTGGCGGTTGGCCGGTTTGGTTATTGATCCTTGTTTGGGCGATTGCTGCGGCAGGATTGGGTTGGGTGATGTGGCAAAGCAAACCGACGTGGAGCCGCATGCGTTCGGCGTCGCTTTGGGCGCTTGAAGCGGCGGTGGCCTGCCTGCTGTTGTTGATGCTTTGGCAACCTGCGTTGAGCGTCTCAGCGTTGAAGCCTCAGCAAAATATTGTAGCCGTGGTGGTGGATAATTCCAGCAGCATGAAACGCACCGATGCTGATGGCACACGCCTCGACGCGGCGAAGAAGGTTTTGAATGCGGGGTTGTTGAAGGATCTGGAGAAGCGCTTTCAGGTTCGGCTCTATAGCCTGGATTCAAGCCTGCATCGTATCGCCGATGTGAACGCGCTGACTGGTGATGCTACGGTAACCAAGATTGGTGATGGGTTGCGGCAGTTGACCGCCGAATCATCCGGGTTGCCGGTTGGAGCGGTGTTGCTACTTAGCGATGGAGCTGATTCATCGGGTGGCATTGATCGTCAGGCGATTACGGAAATTCGTAGCCATCGCATTCCTGTACACACGATCGGGCTGGGGAAAGAGCAGCTTTCGAAAGATCTGGAAATTCGTGGTGTGGATATTGCCACTCGTGCGCTTGCGGATGCCCGGCTGAGTGCCGTAGTGCGGTTGCGCAATCGGGGATTTGGCGGGCAGCGGACGAAGCTGGAAATTCGTGATGGGTCGAAGGTTCTGGCTGCTAAAGAAGTGACGCTGGGCAAGGATGGGCAGGAGCAGGCAGAGTCGCTATTGTTTAGCGCCGGCTTAGCTGGCGCGCGGCATTTGACGGTGGCTTTGAAGGCGATGGACGGTGAAGAAAATCAGGCGAACAATTCCGTGAGCCGGTTCATTGCAGTGGAAGCGCGCAAACCCAAAGTGCTGTATGTGGAAGGCGAGCCGAAGTGGGAGTTCAAGTTTATCCGCCGCGCAGTTGAGGAAGATCGCAGCCTGGTGCTGGTGACGATGCTGCGCACTACGCAGAATAAGATTTATCGCCAGGGTGTGGCCAACAATAAAGATCTGGAAAATGGTTTTCCAACTACGGCCGAAGAGCTGTTTCAATACGACGGGTTGATTATTGGCAGCGTGGAATCTGGTTACTTCAACATGAACCAGCAGGAGCTGATTCGGCAATTTGCGGATCGCCGCGGTGGCGGTGTGCTGTTCCTTGGCGGACGCAATACTATGTCCGACGGTGGCTATGATAAGTCAGCGATGTCCGAGATGTTTCCAGTTTCAATGACCGGGGCTAAAGGCACGTTTGAACGCGAAGTGGCTTCCGTTGAACTGACGCCTGCAGGGCGCGACAGCTTGATTTTGCGGCTAGTGGAAGATCCTGAAAAGAACGTGGCGCGCTGGAAGACGATGCCGAAATTGGCAGATTTTCAGGCTGCCGGAACGCCGAAGCCGGGCGCATTAGTGTTGGCTGAAATGGTAACGCCGAAGGGCAAAATGCCACTGCTTATAACGGAAAATTACGGGCGCGGACGGACCGCAGTGTTTGCAACTTCCGGCAGTTGGCGCTGGCAGATGACTCAGCCCAAGGAAGATCAAACGCACGAAATGTTTTGGCAGCAAATGATGCGCTGGTTGGCTTCAACATCGCCGGGGCAGGTTGTGGGATCAACCCCCAATGCGTTGCTGAGCGACGAAGGTAAGCTGCCGCTTCGCATCGACGTGCGCGACAAAAATTTCATTCCTGTGGCTGATGCCGATGTTCGGGCGCATATTATGGGACCGCAAAGCACCGCCGCTGAAGTGAAGCTGACGCCCGATCCGGTGATTCCCGGTGCTTACATTGGCGAATATACTGTTCCAATTGCTGGCGACTACGTTGCTGAAATTGAAGCCATTCGCAATGGACAGCGCGTGGGTGCGGATACGATGTTGTTCCGCCGCGAAGACGGCGTGACTGAGAATTTCTATTCCGAACAGAACAAAGAATTGCTGGAAAAGTTGGCCGAAGAAACAGGCGGCCGATACTGGAAGCCAGCCGACGCAGGTAAGCTTGCAACCGACGTCGCCTATTCTGAGGCCGGCGTGACAAGCCGCGAAACATACGACTTGTGGAACATGCCGATCTTCTTCCTGCTGTTGCTTGCAATGCGCGCTGGAGAATGGTTGTTGCGTAGAAAGTGGGGTGCAGTATGAGAGCGCTCGTGTTACTTCTGTTGGCTGCAGCGAACTCATTTGGTGCTGCCTGGTTTGTCACGATTTCCGGATTGGGCGGTGAGGCTGAGTACGACACTCGCTTTGCCGGATGGGCTACTGATTTAGATAAAGCCGTGCGTGGCGTGCCCGACGCCCAGGTGCATACCTATTCGGGCAAACTGGCGACGCGCGAAACTTTGCGCAAAGCCTTTGCGGATTTTGCGACTAAAGTGAAAAAGGAAGACACCTTTACTGTAGTGCTGATCGGCCACGGAACCTTCGATGGGGTGGAGTATAAATTCAATATTCCCGGGCCCGATTTTACGGCTGCCGAACTGGCTGGTTGGTGCGACAAAATCGCGGCAGACCGGCAGTTGATTGTGAATACAACGTCGGCAGGTGGCGCTTCTATTGCCGCATTGCAGAAGCCGAACCGTACCATCATCAGTGCCACGCGCAGCGGTACGGAGAAGAATGCCACTTTGTTTGCCCGTTATTTTGTAGAAGCGTTTCGCGACCCCGGCGCAGATACCGACAAGAATGAAGTGCTGAGTGCGCTGGAAGCATTTCGTTATGCAGATTTGAAGACCGTTCGATTTTTTGAAACCATGAAGCGCCTGGCAACGGAGCACGCCGTTTTGGAAGATACAGGTAAGGGCGAAGCGGTTCGCAACCCCGCGCCCGATAATGGCAAGGGTTTGGCCGCTGCCCGCTTTCCTTTGATGTCTCTTGGTAATGCCCAGAAATTCTCTCCAGAGAAGCAACAACTGGTGGAAAAGAAGCAGGATATTGAAGGGCAGATCGACAAGCTGAAGTACGAAAAAGCGGCAATGGATTTGGCCGAATATCGCCGCAAGTTGGGCTCGCTGCTGGTGGAGTTGGCCAAGACGCAGGAGGAGTTGGACAAATGAAACTGCTCACCCTGCTTGTTCTCGCATCTGCAATGAATTGGGCCGCGACGGTTGCTGAATGCGACGGTCATCGCAAGCATGGGCGCAAGCAACCTGCCTTTGATTGCTACCTGGCACTGACATCGAGCAAGGACATGGCAGTGGTGGCAGAAGGCTTCTGGGGTCTGAAACAGTTCAAGGCAGCCAACGACGCATTTCGTAAAGCGCAGGATGCCAATCCCAAGAGTGCCGACGTGCGAGTGCGTTGGGGCATGATGTTTCTGGAACGGTTTCAGAAAAAGGATGCAGCAGATCTTTTTACCGAAGCCTTGGAGTTGAAAAAGGATGATGCGCGGGCGTTGTTAGGCCTCGCCATTGTGGCTTCTGAATCCTATGAAGAGAAGGCTGTTGAGACCGCGCGAGAGGCGTTGAAGCAGGATCCGAAACTGGTTGAAGCGCAGGAACTGCTGGCCCGCATGGCGCTGGAAGATGGCAACGAAACGCTGGCGAAAGAAGAAGCCGATAAAGCAATTGCCATGTCTGCGGAAGCTTTGAATGCGCTTGCAGTGCGTGCAACCATCGAGTGGCTCAACGATAGGCCCGGGACTGAATGGTCTGACAAAATTCTGAAGATCAATCCAGTTTATGGTCAGGCCTGGGCGCTTGCGGCTCATTTTTTCGTAATCAATAGACGTTACGAAGAAGGCATTTTGCTGTACCGTAAAGCGATCGCCATGGAACCTGAATTGTGGGATGCCAAGGCGGAACTGGGCGTCAATTTAATGCGGCTTGGGCGCGACAAAGACGCTCGCGAATTTCTCGAAGACGCCTATAGTCACGAATACAAATCCGCATCGGTTGTGAACACTCTTACGCTGATGGATAGCTACAAGAACTTCGTGCGCTATCAAACGCCGGTGACGGATGTGCGCCTGCATAAAAAAGAAGCTGAGCTGCTGAAGCCGTTTTTTGAAACGGAACTGTTGCGTGCCATCGCCACCTACGAAAAGAAATACAAGATGAAGTTGCCCAATGCAGTGCGGCTTGAAGTATATCCGGACCACGACGATTTTGCCGTCCGAACCATGGGACTGCCTGGACTCGGGGCGTTAGGCGTGACGTTTGGCACGGTGGTGGCGATGGATTCCCCTTCTGGCCGTAAGCCGGGAACCTTTCATTGGGCCAGCACGCTTTGGCATGAATTGAACCATGTGTTTGTATTGACAGCTACTGAGCATCGTGTGCCGCGCTGGTTTGCAGAAGGCATGGCCATGCACGAAGAAACGGCGGGTAATCCGGAATGGGGTGACCGTCTTGACCCTGGTGCCATTGACGCCATCAAGAAGAAAAAGCTGCTTCCCATTGCCACTCTGGATCGAGGCTTTGTGCGGCCCAGTTATCCCAATCAAGTAACCGTATCCTTCTTCCAGGCCGGCAAGATTTGCGACTACATCAAGGAACGCTGGGGCTTTGAAAAGTTGCTGGAAATGATGCGCGGTTTTGCGGCCAGGAAAACCACCGTTGTGGTTGTTGAAGAGGCTTTGAAAATGAAGCCAGAAGATTTCGACAAAGATTTTATGGTGTGGCTGGATAAGCAGGTTGGCAAGACCGTAGCGGGCTACGACGAGTGGCGCAAGAATCTGAAAATCATTGCCGACAATTTCAAAGAGAAGCAATACGACGAAGTGATCAAGAAATCGAAAGCCATTCGCGATCTGTATCCCGATTATGTGGAAGCAGGAAACATCTATGAATTCCTGGCCGATTCCTACACCGAAAAAGGCGACAAGGCAGCGGCGGCGAAAGAGCTGTTGGCCTATGCCAAAATTGGTGGCCGCAATCCCGCCACGCTAAAACGTCTGGGCAAGCTCTTGGAAGAGCAGGGCAATCCCAAAGAGGCCGCAGCAGCATACGAACGGATCAATTACGTTTACCCCGTGCAGGACGAAGAACTGCATACGCGGCTTGGTCTGTTGTGGTTGGAATTGAAAGAGCCGTCGAAAGCGGTGCTTGAATTTAGTGCAGCAGTGGCGTCGAAGCCGATGGATCCCACCGTGGCGTATTTCAACCTAGCCAAGGCTTTTCGCGCAGCCGGCAGAAAAGATGAAGCGCGAGACAATCTTTTAAGTGCGCTCGAATCAGCCCCGGGTTTTAAGCCGGCGCAAAAAATGTTATTGGAGCTTACGGACAAATAAATATGTCATCATCCAGTCCCGAAACCTTAGACCTTGAATCGCGCATAGGGCGCTATCAGGAAATTGAACAGGCGATTCTTACCCAGGTCCGCAACGTGATTGTCGGTCAGGAAGAAGTGGTTGAACAGGTTCTCATCTCGCTCTTTGTAGGTGGCCATTGTTTGATTACCGGCATGCCCGGAACGGCGAAAACTTTGCTGGTGCGTACCATTTCTGACGCGCTCGGCCTGACGTTCAAGCGCATTCAATTTACCCCGGATTTGATGCCCACCGATATTACCGGCACCGACATCATTG
Source organism: Bryobacterales bacterium (assembly GCA_038220135.1). GTDB lineage: Bacteria > Acidobacteriota > Terriglobia > Bryobacterales > Bryobacteraceae > JANXSF01. The sequence goes on from JBBRJC010000123.1 coordinate 8,419, forward strand.
AAGAGGATGAAATTACAGGACGCCGTAAATGGACCTTTGTTCCAGGACCCATTTTCACAAACGTGCTGCTGGCAGACGAAGTGAATCGTACGCCACCAAAGACGCAGTCAGCCCTGCTTGAAGCGATGCAGGAAAAAATGGCGACGGTGCGCGGAACAACCTATACGCTGCCAAAGCCGTTTTTTGTTCTGGCAACACAGAACCCGATTGAACTCGAAGGCAC
>JBBRJC010000124.1:0-8635 GCA_038220135.1 Bryobacterales bacterium
CATTGTATGACACAGCAGGAGCCTTTTTAGATATCGATTCGAATGAAAATCTTAGCAATCACTTGTCTCAGTCTGCTGCCTTCGTTGGCTGAAGATTGTCCGCAATGGCGCGGCCCTGCAAGTCAGGGAATTTCGACAAGCACAGGATTGCCTGCTGAGTGGAGTGCAACAAAAACTATGGTATGGAAGACTGCGCTCAGTGGCACGGGCACATCTTCGCCAATTGTCATCCCACGGCAAATTATTCCAATTTATTGTGGAGATTTGGTGCTCGGGTTGGGGACGCTGCATTGTATGACACAGCAAGAGCCTTTTTAGATTTGAACCAATGCTTGTTTGCCAACTCATGTGGATATACTGGCAGAGTGAAAATCATAGTAATCACTCTTCTCAGTCTGCTGCCTTTGATGGCTGAAGATTGGCCGCAGTGGCGCGGCCCTGCAAGTCAGGGAATCTCAACAAGCACAGGATTACCTGCTTCGTGGAGTGCAACAAAAAATATTGCATGGAAATCTGCGCTAGGTGGCACTGGCACTTCTTCGCCAATTGTCATCGGCTCACTTGTTGTCGTCACCTCCCAAGTTGGCAGCTATGCGGAAGCCGGCCGAAACGACGACCCGCATTTGGCGCGCGATGATCGAAGTCTGTCGGCTAAGGAAAATGCGATCGGCAAATCCAAATCCTCTGATGGGAAAGTGTTTCTGGCTGTTACTGCGTTCAGCCGCAAAGACGGAAAGAAGCAGTGGCAATACCAAACTGAAGCCACTGGTGATCAGCCGGAGTTGCATGAAAAACACAACCTGGCTACGCCCACGCCCGTCTCCGATGGCAAGAGAATTTATGCCTGGTTTGGTAATGGCCAAGTTGTAGCGCTCGACACGACCGGTCGCGAGATTTGGAAGCGGCATTTGGGCAAAGATTACGGTTCGTTTCTCAACACCTGGGGACACGGCAGTTCTCCGGCAATCTACAAGAACATGCTGATCCTTCTTTGTGATCACCGGCCAGTTTCTTACCTGTTGGCGCTTGATACATCGACAGGCGAGCAGAAATGGAAAGTTGACCGTGGCAGCGACCGCGTTTCCCATAGCACCCCCGTAGTAATCGCCGGCCCGCGAGGCGATGAGTTAATCGTCAATTCAAGCGTTAGAATTGACGCTTTTGATCCAGCCAATGGCAAGCCACTATGGCATGCCGGCAGTGACCGGCAAACTCCAATTCCCTCGGCCGTATTTCATGACGGCACAATTTTCCTGGCACGCGGCTATCGCAATAGCGACATTCTGGCGCTTCGGCCAGGCGGTACCGGGGACGTCAGCACTAGCCATTTGCGGTGGCGAATGGCCAATGGCGGCTCCTATGTTCCGTCGATCGTGCAATACCAGGGGCTTCTCTACATGACTAATGAAGTTGGCGTAGTTACTTGCGCTGATGCAGAAACCGGCACGGCCGTATGGAAGCATCGCCTTGACGGAATCTTTTTTGCCTCGCCAGTGGCTGCTGATGGCAAGATTTTTATGCAGAGTGAGACGGGCGAAATGTTTGTTCTGCGTGCAGGCCGGAAAGCTGAGGTATTGGCGAAGAATGATTTGGGTGAGCGCTTCATTGCTTCGCCTGCCATTGCTGATGGTCAGATCTACTTGCGTGGTGACGGAACGCTGTTTGCCATCGCAGAATCCAAGAAGTAAATAATCATTTCCCCGATTTTTGCAGCGTCCAGAAATCCACAGGCTCGGGAACGGCGGCCCCGTCCTTGCGTGGCGACGATCCACCATAGTGCATCTTCGTTTTCACATCTGTTAGCACAGCTTGGCCGCCACCCATCTGGCCGGAATATTCGCCGCGCACATCAAGCAGATGGCCCCGACGGGTGAGGTCTTCACGCACCTGCACCGGCACACGGTTTTCGATCAGCACATCGCAACCACCCAGCGATTGACGGGTGAATCGTGGGGCTTCAAGCGCAGCCTGCACATTCATTTGGCGATCAACAATATTGGAGACAAACTGCGCATGCGCTTGCGCCTGATTGCCGCCGCGCATGATTCCAAAGCCGATTTTCGCATCACCTTTTTCCATGAATGCCGGAATGATGGTGTGAAATGGACGCTTGCCAGGGGCCAGCGCGTTGGGATGCTCAGGCTCAAAATTGAATCCGCCCGCCCGATCATGCAAGTGGAAACCGAAATCGTCCACAACAACTCCAGAGCCCCAAATGTCGGAAATGCTCTGAATCCAGGACACGATATTCCCTTCCCTATCGACCACCGACAAGTAGATAGTGTGCGACATCTTATCCGGTTCACCAGCGTTGTAAGAACAACCAGCGCGTTTCGGATCAATCAGCTTCGCCCGCGCCTTTGCATATTCCTTCGACAACATTCCCACTTGCGGAACCTTAACCACGCGTGGATCAGCATTGAATGCGCGCAAATCCTGATAGGCCAGCTTTTGCGATTCAATCGTCCAATGCAATGCGTCAGCATCAGTGCTTGTTTTTTCGTTGATTGGAAACGTTTCCATCAGATTCAGCATCATCAACGCAGCAATTCCCTGCCCGTTGGGTGGCATTTCATACACTTTCCATCCGCGATAGTCCGTAGATATGGGCGTAATCCACTCTGACTGGTAATTGCTCAAATCCGCCGCAGTCATTGAACCACCAAGGCGTTTGGAGGTTTTCAAAATTGACTGGGCAATCACACCTTTGTAGAAAGCGTCCGCACCGCTGGCGGCAATTGCTTCAAAGGCCTTCGCCAATTCTGGATTCTTGAAGCGCTCTCCCACTTCAGGGGCACGGCCGTTCATTAAATAAACCCGCCGGGCATTCTGATCGGCGTCCAGTTTGGAAACCGTATGTGCCCAGTCGTACTGAATAATTTCGGTAACCGGGAATCCATTGCGGGCGTAATAAATCGCCGGTTGAAACAGATCGCGCCATGGAAGTTTGCCAAAGCGCTTGTGCATCTTGGCCCACCCGTCAACGGCCCCCGGAACCGTTACTACGTTGATGCCGGTATAGGGCATGCTGTAGTGGCCTTTCGATTTCATCCATTCGATGGACATGGCTTTGGGCGCAGGACCGCTGGCATTAAGTCCAGTCAACTTGTTGGTTTTCGCGTCCCAATGAATGGCGAAAAGATCGCCCCCCATTCCGCACATCATCGGTTCCACAACGGCCAGCAGGGCGTTGGCGGTGATCGCCGCATCGACGGCTGACCCTCCGCGAGCGAGAATTTGAGCAGCTGCGCTGGAGGCGAGCGTCTGGCTGGTGGCCGCAATTCCGCGATCAGTAATCACCATAGAACGGGCTTGCCAACGCTCTTGTGCAGGCGCCAGGTTGGCAATCAACAATGCTAATAATAACTTCTTCATGAAACGTCTATTCTAATATGGCGAGGGCACTTACGGCTGTGGTAACGTTTGGATGAACCTTGAGATTTAACATGAATCGCCGCCGTTTCCTATCTACGTCGGCAGCCGTTGCTGCGCTAAACCAATTTCCGCACCATTTGCATGCAGGAACTACAAACTTGCTTGGACCTAAAAAGATTGAACTGAGCCGTCTAGCGATGGGCACAGGGACCAACGGAACAGGTGGCGTCAGTGGTTACAATCATGGCGGCAACTGCTGCGATACCGCAGAACAATACGGCACTCATCGTCATGCGCGGGGGGCTTTCAAATCGGTTCCAAGTAACAATGGAATGTTGCTTTCTAAATCGCGCACATCATCAGCGAAAGAGATGCGACAGCATTTGGACCACTTCGGTAAGGAGCGCAATTTCGATTACATCAACATTCTGCTGCTGCCTTGCATGACCGAAAAGATTTGGAACGAAACCAAGCGTGGTGCGATGGATGTGATTTCCGTCATCCGAACAAAGGGCGTCAGTTGCTACACGCTGGACGCACTGAAAACATCCGCTGCCGAGCCTTGGGTGGCAGTTGATCTGGCGCGCATTAACCCTGCCGGCATTGCGATGGACGACAAAGATCCGAAAGTGGTGATACACGTACTTTGTCAAATGAAGAAATCTGGAAAAGGCGTAATTGGCATGAAGATCTTCGACAAGACCGACGAGTGCCTGCAGTTTGCATTATCGCCGGATTGTGGGGACGTTTTCACAATCGGTAGCGAGAGCCGTGAAGTAGATGGAGCAGTTGACATCCAAGATCCCCAACGCGAGCGTCCGCGGATAAGGATTACCATTCATTCGATTTTAAAGGGAGAATTTGAGTATGAAGAAAGTTTTTGCAATTGGTATCGCCGTAGTTGCCGCTTTGGCAATCTCGGTTAGCGCGCAAGACAAAAAAGGCCCCGGCATTCTGCAACCGCAAATGGCTGTTGAAGGCGGAAGCTACGACAAACCGATGGGCAAGCTGGGCACCAAACCCGATGCTGCCTGGACAGCAACAACCATGGGCGCATCTGTTGATGGCAAACCCGTGATGGGCAAGGTTGTAACGGTGGTTGGCGAGATCGTCGATTTTTCATGCTACCTGCAAATCGGCAAGCATGGCGAAAAGCATCGCTCATGCGGTCAGAAGTGCTTCAAGGCCGGTCAACCGGTGGGATTGCTAACCAAAGATGGCACCCTCTACATGTTGATGGACGAAGAGCATGATCCACGCCGCGATGGCTTGACCGATTTCCGTAGCGCTGCGGTAGAACATGCAGCACACATTATGGAAGTGACCGGTACTGCTTCATCGCATGCTGGTTTCAAGGCAATTTACGTACAGGGTTACCTGAAGAAGTAGTTGGTTGTAGAATTAGGGCGGCCCTCGCGCTAGGGCCGCCTTGAAAGTTTAAAGGAGCGGAGAATATGCCAATGAGCCGTTTTTGGATTGGTGCAGTGTTGCCGTTATGCCTACTGGGCGCAGAAGGACCAATAATCCCACTGGGATTGTTGCCTATTCAATTTCCGAAGTCGAATCCCTACTCAGCAGAAAAAGCGGAGTTGGGGCGGTTGCTGTATTACGATACACGCTTGTCGGCAGACAATACCGTTTCCTGTGGTACTTGCCACACACCCGCATTCGCCTACACCGATGGACAGCCCAATTCAAAGGGTATTCGTGGGCAACGCGGCGGACGCAGCGCACCTTCAGTGATCAATCGCGCCTACAGCCTGGCCCAGTTCTGGGATGGCCGCGCGGCCACTCTCGAAGAGCAAGCCAAGGGGCCAATGCAAAACCCAATCGAAATGGGCGAAACCCATGAGGGCGTGGTGAAGAAGTTGAATGTCATTGCTGGATACCGGACGCTGTTTAAAAAAGTTTATGGTAGTGAGGAAATCGACATTGATCGGGTTGCCATGGCCATAGCCACTTTCGAGCGCATTGTACTCAGTGGTAACTCTGCCTACGACAAATACAAAGCGGGAAACAAAACGGCCATGAGTGCTTCGCAAATTCGCGGCCTCGACGTTTACCTGAACAAAGCCAAGTGTGACGGATGCCATGAAGGCATCAACTTCACCGCAAATGCCTACCACAATATCGGCGTTGGAATGGATAAGCCCAACCCTGACGAAGGCCGTTCGGCAGTCACCAAAAACGCAGCAGATTGGGGCGCGTTCAAAACACCAACTCTTCGCGACATTTCTCGCACAGCCCCCTACATGCACGATGGCAGCTTGAACACGCTTGAAGAAGTGGTGGATTTCTACGATAAGGGCGGCATTGCCAACAAAAATCTTGATGAAAAGATCAAGAAGCTGAATTTGACCGAACAGAATAAGAAAGACCTGGTTGCCTTTATGAAGGCTCTTGACGGCACCAGTTTACAAGCACATAAAATTCCGGCAAAGTTTCCAGAATGATTCGACGCACATTTTTAACCAGTTCCGCGGCGGCGCTTAGTGGCACGGCCGCACTTTCCTTAGTTGGCTGCACTGGAAGCGGCAAGAAGCGGATTGGCGTTGTGCCCAAAGGACGGGCTCATCTGTTCTGGCGCTCCGTCAACGCCGGCGCCATTAAGGCCGCACAGGAAAACAACGTCGAAGTGATTTGGAACGGACCAACGACGGAGACCGATTACAATGGCCAGATCCAAATTGTGGAATCGTTAATCAACCAACATGTCGATGCAATCTGCCTTGCACCAATCGACAAGAAAGTTATGGTCGGTGTGGTGGAGCGCGCAGCTTCGCAAAACATTCCGGTGATCATTTTCGATTCACCAGTAGACACCGACAAATTCCTATCGCAAGTTGCCACCGATAACTATCAGGCAGGCCAAATGGCGGCAGACCGCATGGGGAAGATTCTGGATGGCAAGGGAAAGGTGATCATCGTTGCCGTTCAGCCTGGTGCCGCATCCACCATGGCTCGCGAACAGGGCTTTGAAGATAAGATCAAACAGGCTTTTCCAGGGATTGAAATTGTAGATAAACGCTACGGCATGGCTGATTTTGCAAAATCGCTTGCTGTTGCTGAAAACATGCTTACCGCGCATCCCAATGCAGTCGGCATGTTCGCATCTAATGAGTCCAGCGCTGTTGGTGGCGCGCAAGCCGTCAAGACCCGAAAAAGCAGCATTAAGATGGTTGGCTTTGATTGGAGCCCAACCCTTCTGGACGATTTAAGAGCCGGTGTTATCGACTCGCTTGTGGCGCAGCATCCCTTCCGTATGGGTTATGAATCGATCATCGCTGCAGTGAACAAGTTCAATAACAAACCAGTTGAAAAAATCAATAACCTGGCCCCGCGATTGTTGACTAAAGAAAATCTGGACACGCCGGAAGTGCAGGAACAGATCAATCCAGACTTGAAGAAATATTTGGGATAGTCGGAACTTTGGTAATGGGACAGTCCTGTAGTACAACAGTCACGCATGTAAGGTAAACTGTTTGATTCTTTGTGCTAAAATCATGGCATGAAGCAACTACTACTGTTCTTTACATGCACTACAATGTTTGCGGGAACTTTTTCCGGAAAGATCGTAGGCGTATTTGATAACTTTGTTTGGGCCGGCTCAGTTATTGATGTCAATGGGGCCTACGTTCCTTTGGACAATAACGCAACTGGCCCAGCTACTTTAGTCGGTGGCGGTACCAATGCCATTCAATGGGGTACAAACACCCCATCTACGACTGTCCCTATCTATAGTTCACTTGTCTTTGCTGGAAGCACTTTCAACAATCAGCCCGGAAATCAAACATTTGATCTGGGCACAATCACGTTACTCAATGGCACTAGCTCTCTGGATTCACTTCTGTTTGGAGGCAGGCTTACGCTCACCGCTCTTGATTTTGCAAATCAACCAATCGCATCAATTACTCAATCCTTAAATCCGTTTGATGTTTTCACCACCGTCAATACTGGCATCAGTCCGGAGCGGGATGCTGATCTCATTTTCTTCAAGAATATTGCTGTCAGCTTCAATGTCGCAGAAGGGGCTACCTCAACTGTAACCGTGCGCGGAGCCATTGTAGGCGACCCGGATTTGATCCTTAGTGGGCTTGCTAACCCAACGGCTGGTGGAACCGTGGGCGTTGGACCTTCGGCCTTCACGCCCGAACCAGCCAGTTGGGCAACCGCACTTGCCGGTCTTGTCGCAGTGGCTGGTATCGCTCAACGCAAAAAAGCACAAGCATAAGCCGGCTGGCGCGTATATGATGGATGGTCATGAACACGCGCCCTCTGCTTATTCTGTTCGCAGCCCTGCCTTTACTGGGGCAACGCGAAACAACCTTTGAAACCCGCCCCGCCTTGATTGTGGAAAACAACAAGCTGGAGCTGGTGATTATGAACAACGGCGGTGCGTTCACCAGCCTTACGCTAAAGGATGACCCGGCTAAAACGGATCCCATGTGGAACCCAGCACGCATGGCTCGCGAGCGCAACCGGCAAGGGCGTTTCGGTGATAGCGTAGGTCATTTCGTCTGTGTCGATGGCTTCGGGCCAACCTCGCCTGAAGAGCGCGCAGCCGGCTATGAAGGCCACGGCGAAGCACACAAACAGCCATGGCAATTGGTGAATACCGAAAGCAAGGCTGGCGTGCGTAGCCTCACCTTTCGAGCGCGGCTCCCAATCATGCACGAGCTGTTCACACGCCGCGTGGAAATAGCGGAAGACGAGCAAGTGGTTTACGTTGATAGCTCGCTTGAAAATTTGCTTGGCTTCGATAGGCCCGTAAATTGGGCTGAACATGCAACCATCGGCGCGCCATTTCTTGCACCCGGCAAAACAGTTGTCGATTCAGCAACAGGCCGTTGTCAAACCAGACCGTACGAAAATCAACCCATCCGCCGTCTCGCTTCAGGCAAAGATTTCAAATACCCAATGGCCATTGGCCGCGACGGTACCAGCCTTGTCGATATTCGCAATGTTCCCGATCCGCCAAGCTCGCTCGATCACACTGGCTGCACCGTAGACCCCGCTCGGCGCCTCGGTTTTGTCACAGCCATCAATCTGGAAAAGGGCATGATGCTCGGCTATTTATGGCGTCGCGAAGAGTACCCGTGGTTGCAGGAATGGATGAACTATCCGGCCAGTGGTGAATTGTCGCGCGGGTTGGAATTTGGCACACAGCCTTTCGATGTTTCGCACCGCCAGACAATTGATATGGGCTCCATGTTCGGAGTTCCTGTTTTCCGCTGGCTGCCCGCGCGAACAAAAATATCTT
>JBBRJC010000125.1:0-8635 GCA_038220135.1 Bryobacterales bacterium
CTCAATTAGAGTTGACCAGCCCAGGAGGCGCCCCTTGGCCCGTAAGGCATAGGTGGGCAAGACGTTATCATCCCCGGCCACGCCGGGTTGGTGGGTCGTTTCTCGTGAGCATACCCGGGTAATTTCTCGCGAGCGCCGAAGTTTATGGATTCCGCTGGTCAAGTCGAGCCCTAGCGCTTCAGAGATTTCGGTTCCGAAGAGGCAGAATGAAGCTCCGGTGTCCACGTTCGCAGCTACCCGGACTTGGTTCGCACCCGAACGGAGAACTACTGGTATCACGACGCTTTCGTCGTCACCGGGATAATCGTAGACCCGTGTGAATTCCAATTGGTGCATGCCCTACCAGCCGCCGAACGGCAAGCCACTGCCCCTAGGCACACGGGCGAAGAACGGTTCGACGACGCCAGCGGCTTTGGCGGCTGAGTTTACCGCAGCGAATTTTTCACCGTGGGCAACCAGACGAGACCCGTCGAGCGCCACCCACTGGCGAGCGAACGAATCAGATTCTTTTGCGAGCCATTGCAACTCTTCGCGCCTTTCGTTTACGGGCTCTGAGGATTCCCAGCTTAACCGTCCGGGGTTCTCTTCTAGAGTCAAATGGACGCGTTGGTGCTCGGGCAGAACAAGCGGCTCAAGGGGACGCAATATCCCTTGTTCGTAGACGGCTTCGATCTGTCGTGGCATAACATTTTCATTGTACCGTTAAACTAGGACAGACTAATTTCAGTAAGTATTTGAAATGATATTATGGCGGAGAGAGAGGGATTCGAACCCTCGGTAGGATTTCTCCTACACACGCTTTCCAAGCGTGCGCCTTAAACCACTCGGCCATCTCTCCATTCGGGTGGAATTATCAGTTTACCGCGACCCGGTATAGAAAGTCACGCACTTGAAGGAACCATTCCGTCGATAATTCCCCTACCTGCGATACCGTCGTCACACTGCACCAATCTTCCAAGTTCGTAATACCCGCCACCCTAAGAATTCCCGCCACCAGTTCGTCGCGAGGCTTAGCCGCCGCGAGCGCCATATCTTGTGCGACATTCCGGTGCATCAAACTGATAACGGTCACCCCAGCAGAACCAACCCCCTTACCCTCGGGCGTCTTACACAGCAGTCCCCGTAACGCCGGATACACCACACGATCCGCACGCATCGCAGGCTCAGGAAGCTGCGTCGGCACCAGCAAATGCCTGGGCACCACCGGCTGAATCAACCGCACTTCCATCGGATAAACAATCCAACGGTCAGGAATCCACATCTGCGGCTCCACCTTGATCCGGCGCACCGGCGCGCCAGCAGCCACCCAAATATCCAGCCAGTAATTCGCCGCACCTTCTTCAGGAATCGTCCCTGTTATTGGTAACTTTACCGCCTCCAGTTCATGAGGAACGCCGCTGGGTTCGTGCTTTTCCTTATAAACCGTCACCTTTACCGCATCTTCGGGATTTAGCCCCATATACATCGTGTAAGGCATCCCCGGGGGGCCAGTTAGCGTCACATGAAATGAACTGAACCCATTGCGTACTGCTGGCGGCGACAGGATTTCTCGCCCCGATCGCTCCATACGATCCACCTTCACCACCTCCCCATCCGGGCCCGGGCGCTGAAAGATGGAACGGACGTAAATCTCCTGCCCGAAGGCGGATATTGAAACTAGAAAAATCAGCCAACGGTGGTTCATAAAAATCCAAAGGGCAGGCCGTGAAGCCTGCCCTTGAGAAAATACTTCGGTCTTCTAAAAACTACGACGCCATGTCGAACTTTTCCTGATGCACTGTGGGGTCGCCCTTTACCATCACGGTCTTCCCCAAAATGCCTTCCAGTTCTTCCAGGTAATGCGTTTCGTGCGACTTGAACACCTTGGCCACTTCCGGATTCACGCGCAACATAACATCTTTGCCGTCGAATACCTTGGCCATCTTTTGTGCCTCGGTCAGAATTTCGCCAATCACCGTCTGCACGCTCTTCACATAAGCGGCGCCTTCGCAATACGGGCACGGCGCGCACAACGTCCGTTCCAGACTCTGCTTGACTCGCTTGCGTGTAATCGCCACCAAACCGAAATCGTTGAACTGCAGAATCTTATACGGAGCACGATCACTGCGCATCGCATCTTCCAAAGCCTGCATCACCTTCGCCCGGTTCTTGCGCTCATCCATGTCTATAAAGTCGACCACGATGATACCGCCTAAATCGCGCAATCGCATCTGGCGTACAATCTCTTTCACCGCTTCGGTATTCGTCTTCACAATCGTATCTTCCAGGCGATTCGACTTACCGACGAATTTGCCCGTTTTGATATCAATCGCAACCAACGCTTCCGTTTGATTGATGACGATGTAACCGCCGCTCTTCAACCACACCTTCGGACGCAGCGCTTTTTCCAGCTCAGCAGTTACGCCGAAGCTATCGAAGATCGGTTGCGGACGGGTGTAGAGGCGAACACGATTTACCATCGCCGGCTGGAATCGCTCCACAAAATGAACAGTCGATTCGTACAGCTCTTCGTTATCCAGCCAAATATTCTTGAACGTGGTCGTCAACTGGTCACGCAGAATTCGTTGCACAATGTCCAGGTCATGATGCATTAAAACTGGTGCCGGTTTGCGCTCAGCTTTATTGCGGATGTCCACCCAGAGATTGAACAGGAACTTCATGTCGGCGGCGATATCTTCTTCGGTCTTGCCTTCGCCGGCTGTACGAATAATAAAGCCACCAGTCAAGCCTTGGCGATGCTGTTGCAGAATGCGCTTCAAGCGAAGACGCTCTTCGTCGCTGGCAATCTTCCGCGAAACACCCATGTGTTCCACCGTCGGCATGTACACGCAATAGCGGCCTGGCAGCGCAATATGCGAAGTAATACGAGCGCCCTTTTGCGCGATCGGCTCTTTGGCCACCTGAACCAGAATTTCCTGGCCGGGCTTCAACAAATCAGTGATAGACGGCAGTGCAGGTTTGACGAAACGACGTTCGCCGCCGCCACGTTCCGGGCGATCTCCAGTGCGTTCCGGGCGATCACCACTGCGCTCAGGCCGTTCACTCCGTTCGCGTTCCGGGCGATCGCCACTGCGCTCTGGGCGATCAGTACGTTCCACCTGCTGTTCAGCCACTGCTTCCACCGGCGCTTCTGCGGCTCCAGCGCCTGCACCTGCCGCCTGTGCTTGCGGTTCAGGTCTGCCACCACGGCTGCGGCCACGACGGCCACGACGCCCGCGCGATTGTTGGAATCTTGCATTGCGATCCCGGTCACGCAATGTTGCCGTAAGGCTTTGCGGAATACGGGCGGGCTCGGGACCTTCTTCGCCAGCTACCTGCTCGCCTTCCGGTACATCGCCAGCTTCATCGGCTGAATCTTCCACATCATCGGCTTCGTCTTCTTCTGTTGCATCAAGAACGTGAGCCTCGGCAATAGCCTCTTCCTCAGCTTCTGCTTCAGAGTAAGTATCGTCTGCCGATTCCAGAACTTCCACAACCGACAACGCTTCGTGAGAGCCTTCTGCCGCCATCTCTTCTAACGCGGCGTAAGCGGCTTCTTCAGCGGCTTCCACGCGATTATCTTCGATCACCTGAATTTCAGGATGAGTCAATTCACGAGCCGGAACAGCAACTACTTCATCGGCACGCAATTCAACTACAGGTAGTGTTTCCACCAGCCTGATTTCGGCAACCGGTGCTGCAATGACTTCAACCGGGACAGGCTCCGGCACAGCTACTGAAGTGGGAAGTGGCGGGGGAACAGCAGCAACCCTAACAGGCGCAACTCGAACGGGTGGGGCAGCCGGCTCTGGAGCCGGGTTACGATACTTGCGCAGCGATTCACCAGGAAGCAGGAAAACCTCTTCGGCAGGTGCTGCCACAACAACCACCGGAGCGGCAACTTCTTCAATCTCGGGCTCCGCTGCACCTTCTACTTCTACTGGCTCTTCGTCAGGCCCTGCAGCAATATCATTGGCACTGGCATATTTGGAATCGGGAAAACCATTGCGGCCACGACGGCCACGGCGGCGACGGCGACCAGCCTGATTGTTCCGGTCATCCTGAGGCTTCGCTTCGCCTGCAACAACTGCTGGGGTTTCCCCGGCAACTGCCGCAACTGTTGCTTCTGCGTCGATAGGTTCAGCTTCTCGGAGTTGAGGCTCAGCCGAACTATCAGCCGCCGCAACTACCGGTGCTCCAGTGCGAGGTCCACGATCCCGATCCCGTCCGCGGCCGCGATCACGTCCACCACGGAAACCACCGCGATCCCGATCCCCACCACGTTCGCGCTCTCCGCCTGCGGCTGACGCTGTGGCGCTGCGTTCCTGCTGCGGCTTCGCCTCTTCGACGCTATCTAAATCGTCGTTTTCCTCGAAAAAGTCAGAAACATAAAGGAAGCAATCGCGCTCCAGACCCAAATCGACAAACGCCGATTGCATGCCTGGTAAAACGCGGGTTACGCGGCCTTTGTGGATACTGCCGGCCAGAGAATACTCATTGGCCCGCTGAAAAAATATTTCCACCAACTGGTCATCTTCAAGTACTGCCACTTTTGTTTCATGGCGGTTGGAAGAGATCACTAATTCTTTGCTCATTGGCAAGTCTCCGAACAGCGGCAAACAAACTCACCTATAGCGCCCTAAGAACTGGACATCGACAACGGTGTGGCTTTCAATAAACTTTGTTCCAGCTTGCTGAAGTGGAGAATCGCTCAAAACACTCCAGCTTGCCGTTACTGCATCCGCGCCACGGGCGAACCTGGAAAGGTCCATCCCCGCTGAAACCAAATCTTGCGGGCGGGCGAATAAACTCAACCGCCGTTACTAATTCACAAACCTTCGTAGCCGGACATTATTGACCAGCCCTAACATCAAAAACATGCTCCACATGTTTGATCCGCCGCTGGAAAGCAGTGGTAACGGGATACCGGTAACCGGCATCTGTCCCACCACCATTCCCACGTTGACCAATATGTGAAACAACAAAACCGAGGCCACTCCCATACAGATGTACATACCTGCCCGGTCTGGTGCAGTCTGGGCGTTTTGCACCACCTGCATGAGTAACAGAAAATACAACCCTAGCAAAATAACTACCCCCACAAACCCGTGCTCTTCGGCGAAGGTGGAGAAAATGAAATCCGTATGCGGTACGGGTAGAAACCGGAGCTGCGTCTGAGTGCCTTGTGTCACTCCCCTGCCCCACATTCCGCCGTGCCCTACGGCAATCTTGGACTGAATAATTTGATATCCCGAACCATGAGGATCCGCATAAGGATCGGCCCATGTCGTGATCCGCGCCTTTTGATACGGCTGCAGAAACATCCACCCTACAGGCAGAATGATCGCTGCCAGCAAAACGAAAAAAACTACATACTGCCAGCGAATGCCAGCCAGAAAGATGCCCGCAGCAAGGATGGGCAAGTAGGTTAGTGAAGTGCCCAGATCCGGCTGCTTCATAACCAACACCATCGGTAAACCGATAAGTCCGATGAGGCGTATTAAATCCCAAACCTCGAGCGTATCCCCTTTCAGCTCGGTAAGGTACCGAGCCACTAATAACACGAGTACTAGTTTAGCGAATTCTGATACCTGAAAACGGAACCCCATCGGCAGTGCAAGCCAGCGTCTTCCACCCATCACCTTCGTCCCGATCAAAAAGGTGGCAATCAGCAGGGCTATCATCACAACATAGAGCAACGGAACCTGCCCCAAAAGCGTGTGATAGTCGATCGACATAATGAACCACATCAACAGCAAGCCCGTAACCACATACACAATTTGCTTCCACGATGCGTCGCGGAAATTGGTCGAGTGGGTTGCGGAATAGATCTGCAAAGTACCAACCAGACAGATGATTAAAGCCAGCACAAGCATGGCCCAATCCAGGTCGCGTAAGCGTCGGTACTCAGCCAATCAATTCATCCTTCGCGCAAATGGAAGCGCTGCAATTTGTGCAGGCTGCTTGATGCGCGCCTTCTTATCAAAATAAACCTTAACCACATCACGTGCAATAGTGGAGGCATCTTTGCCGTGCTCACCTGCTTCAAATAATGCAACTATGGCGATCTCCGGATTCTGTCGCGGTGCGAAGCCCACAAACCAGGCATTATCTTTCACTATCCTGGTTTTGTTCTTCTTCAAATATTCGTTGGAAACCAATTGCGCCGTGCCTGTCTTGCCGCAGAATTCAATCCCCGGCAAATGGGCGATCGTCGCAGTGCCACCCTCATTCACAACCCCGTACATTCCGGCAACAACACTCAGAATATGGTCCGGGTGCCAATCCGCTTTGCGGGCAGCTTCAACGTGTGCCTGCTCTTTCACCAGATGCGGTTTCTGCCAGATGCCACCATTAGCCATTCCGCCAATGGCGGCAGCCAATTGAATGGGTGTAACAGTTAATGCCCCTTGCCCGATTGCTGCGGAAATCGTTTCCCCAGCAAACCATTTGGCGCGTTGCGTTCTCGCCTTCCATTTTGTCGAAGGGTTAATGCCTCGTTTTTCCCCAGGCAGATCAATACCTGTTTCCAACCCCAAACCAGCTTCTTCAGCATATTTTGCGATGTTGTCAATTCCCAACTTGTCACCCAGCGAGTAGAAATACACGTCACAAGATTGGGCAATTGCCCGGCGCAAAGAGATGTTGCCATGGGTGGAGTGGCATTTAGTATAGCGGCCATAAAAGGTGCCGCCACCGGCGCAATGGAAGGTTGTATTTTCGTCGATAATACCAGTCTCAAGCCCGGCCATGGCAACCAGCGGCTTGAAAGTGGAACCTGGTGCCAGTTGCGCCTGAATCGCACGATTAAGCAGCGGATTATCTGGATTGCTGGTTATCTGCAACCAGTCGGATTGGCGGATGTGGCCAGCGAATTTGTTGGGGTCATAGGAAGGGCTGGAAACCATGGCCAACACTTCACCAGTTCGCGGATCAAGCGCAACCACAGCACCCCGGCGACCTTCCATGGCCAGTTCCGCCACAGCTTGCAAATCCAGATCAATGGTCATCTGCAGCGTTTTTCCGGGCACTTCATCCTTGCGCGAAAGTACCTGCTGGATCTGCCCTTTGTAGTCAACCACTACGCTGCGCTGTCCGTCCACACCCATGAGTGAATCATTGTATTGGCGCTCAATGCCTGCCTTGCCAACCAGATCACCTTGGTTGTACTGGGCGAATTCGGGGAGGTTCAACTCCTGCTCACTAACTTCACCAACGTAGCCGATCACGTGCGCAGCCAACCCATCCTGCGGGTAAAGCCGCTTTTGCGAATGGATCAATTCCAGCTCAGGAAAAGTATCCGGATCGTTATGCGATTCGACAAAGGCGATCTCTCCGGCGGAAAGACCTTCCTTAATAAAAATAGTCTGGTAGCTTGGCTGGTTCTTGAAACGTTTGAGGCGGGCGCGTAGTTCTTCCAGGTCCAGATTGAGCCCGTCAGCGATGGCTGGCAAATGCTCGTCCTTAAAACTGGAGCGGGAAAGAATGGCCGAAAAGGTGGAATGGTTTTCAACAATCACACGGCCATCACGATCCAGGATTTTGCCGCGAGGCGCAGGTAGCGGAAGCGACTTAATGCGATTTTTGTCCGCAGCTTCGCGATACATCTCCACGTCCTGCACTTGCAGCCGCCAAAAGCCGGCAATCAGGAACAGGAAGATGGTGACTGCGGCATACTGAAAAATGGCAATCTTTCCACTGGCAAGCTTGGCGTCGTCACGCACCAATAGCTTCTCTTTGAAATCGAGTTCGGCACTCTTGAATGGAAAAAGCTGCACTGCGGTTGGGGCCGTCCTATTAGGGCCTCTCCTTGAGTTTATCCAATATCGCAAACAGAGGGACTGCAACTGCCGCATTTAATACGGCTGCAAGCAATGTACGCAGAAAATCGAAAGTTTGTTCCTGCCCTAGCAATGCGCCGGAAAGCAGCCAGTAGAACGATTCGTGAAAGATGAAGAAGAAAAAACCTACGAACAGGCGCAGCATCGGATTTTCAATATCAAGCCGCAAACTGATCGAGGCAGCAAAGTAGCCCACCAGCGTATTCACGATTCCGTACATGCCAAGCGGGTGGTGGGCCAACGAATCCTGCGCAAGGCCGATGGTTGCGCCAATCAATGTGCCAGTAATCTGGTGCCGCCGCATCAGGGAAAAGTAAACCGTCACCAGCAGCGGCAACTCTAAATAAGACAGATATTTGAAAAAGAGCGGTACATAAACCTGAAAAAGAATTGCAGCCAAAGGAACCAGAACGGCCACGACCGGCTTGAACCTGGAAACATTATCCTTGCGCGGATTGGCGATCAGAAGGCGGTCGGGATAGTCGCTCACTGCTTCGGTGGCACCTTATTCTGGGAATTTGGTGGGGCAGCGGCAGCATCATCGGGTTTGCCAGTGGGCTGAATGGGCTTCAGCGCTGGCGGTTCCAGGTTGAAGTTCGGCAGGCGATAGCCGGAACCGTAGGTGTAGCCTTGTGCTTCGCCAACGCGCTTATAGCGGTCGCGAATGCGATCGGCGTCTGTGGCCAAGCCGCTTTCAGAACGATCGTCCTGCTGCGTTTTGTCATTCAATTCAGCCGGTACCGGAGACTGAATATGGATGGGCGGTTGCACTCCTTGCAACACATCGGGAATTGCCTGATGCACGCCTTCAATCA
>JBBRJC010000126.1:0-8630 GCA_038220135.1 Bryobacterales bacterium
GGTCGTTTGTTCAATATCGTTCGCACCGAAAAAGGCTATGCGTATCACGTTGGCTCCTCCTGGGGGGCCGGCTTCTTGAATGAATCGCTTTTCCACGTGTCTGGTTCGGCATCCATGAACCACACCACGCACACTCTTGAAATTGTCCGTCAGCAAATCGAAAAGCTGCGTACTGAAGAGGTGACAACGCTGGAGCTGGATTCGGCAAAATCACGGGTCAACAATAGCTTTGTATTTAAGTTCGACAGGCCATCGAAAACGCTCACTCGTTTGGTTACCTACAGCTATTACGGCTACCCGGCTGACTATCTGGAGACCTACCAGAAAGCGATCGCCTCGGTAACCAAGGCCGACGTTTTAGCAGCCGCAAAGAAGTATCTGCAGCCCGACAAACTGGTCTACGTTGTGGTGGGTAACTCTGCCGAGTTTGGGCGGCCTCTGACTGATCTGAAGTTGCCGGTGAAGCCGATCGACCTGACCATTCCAGAACCGAAAAAGAACGATCTGAAAACCGAAGCCGCAAGTGCCGGAAAAGCGCAGCAGATTCTGACCAAGGCCCAAACCGCACTTGGCGGAACGGAAGCTTTGGCAAGTATCAAGGACATGATTTGGAATGTGGATATGCAAATGCAAGGTACCACTTTGAAGTCGAAAAACTATTGGATGGCGCCGGGTTTATTGCGGCAAGAGCAGACACTGCCTATCGGAACGGTGATTGTTTACTCCGATGGCACCACCGGCTGGTTGAAAACGCCACAAGGGGATATGCCAATGCCACCGCCGGTTTTGAATCAGGTGAATGAGCAACTGATGCGCAGTCTGCCATCATTGGTACTTAGCGACCGCGTCAAGAGCCGCACGGTGACGCTGGTGGACGATACGACGGTTGAGATCACTGAGCCTGGCCTCGCGTCCGTGCGGCTATCCATCGATCCGGCCAATGGATTGCCAACCAAGATCGTTTATCAAATGCAGTCGCAGCAGGGGATGCAGGACGTGGTTCAGGAGTTTTTGGACTATCGTGCTGTGGGGCCAATCCGCTTTTCCTATAAGCAGAAAATCAACCAAGCGGGGCGGGTTTCGGAATCAACTGCGTCCAATGTTCAAATCAATTCCGGATTAACTAAGGAAACAATCAGCGCCAAGCCATGAAAATTTTCTACGGAATTCTACTCATCGCGCTCTCTTTGAGTGCTCAGGCACCGTCTCGGAGTCAAGTTAAGGGCAAGCAAGTGATCGATGCCGCACTGGATGCTTTGGGTGGGCCGCGTTATTTATCCATGCAGGATCGGATTGAAGAAGGCCGCCTCTATTCGTTTTATCGCAACAAGTTAGCCGGAGCCTCGCGCGCCCGGGTTTACACCAGGTATCTGACTCGTTCAGAGCCGCCCAAACCCGGATTCTTTGGTCAGCGGGAGCACCAATCCTATGGCAAAGACAAATCGAAGGACAAGAATAATAAACAGGATCAGGCAATTCTCTTTAACGAGGAAGGCGGTTTTGAATTGAACTTCAAGGGTGCCACGCCGCTGCCCAAAGACGTTTACGACCGGCACAGCGATTCGATGCAGCGCAATATTTTCTATATTCTGCGCCAGCGCCTCGGTGAAAAGGGCATGATTTTCGAATTCCAGGAAAACACAACCTTTGAAAATCTCCCGGTTGAAGTGGTGAATATAACCGATGATGAGAACCGGGTGGTGAAGGTTTTTTTCAATAGCACAACGCATTTACCGTTGCGGCAGGTTTTCACCCGCCGCAATCCGTTGACCAAGGATTTCGATGAGGAAGTGACGATTTATACCAAGTACCGCGATGTCGGCAATGGCGTGATGTGGCCGTATAGCCTGGTGAGGCATCGCAATGACGAGAAGATTTTCGAGATGTTCTCGGAGTCGGTGACGATCAACCAAGGCGTTCTTGACAATATGTTCATGATTCCGCCAGGGGTAAAGATCAACGAGTCGAAGCGGCGGTAAATTTTATTCGAACATTGCCAATTGATCGGCAGAAGTCGGT
Organism: Bryobacterales bacterium; assembly: GCA_038220135.1. Classification (GTDB taxonomy): domain Bacteria; phylum Acidobacteriota; class Terriglobia; order Bryobacterales; family Bryobacteraceae; genus JANXSF01. The sequence continues at coordinate 2,020 of JBBRJC010000126.1, forward strand.
CTCGCCTTCGGTTTCTTGAGGGCGCTTCCGATCACCCCTAGTACTTCCAGATCTGAAAGGGCCGCGCGCGGGACGTAAATCCGCTGCATAGCCGGGTCTGGGGGAGTCGCTAGGAACCCATGGGGCTCTATTTGCAACAAGTTACCCGAAAGTAGGCCTTCCAGGCTCTCTCCATTCCGAAATTTAAAACGAACCCAAAGTCCTGCTGTTTTCGGCCTGGCCGTATATTGCCGCTTGTTGAAAACGTCGGCAGAATCGCCAAAGTCCTTAACAAAACAAATGAGTTGCACCTCACTATAGGGTACAAGCTGAACCTGACCGGATTTGGTCAATAGCTCAATCCCATCTGGGGTCGCAAAATCCTGCGCATTGAGGAAACCGGACAGCGAATCGCGGTCAAACCGGATGATCACCGCTTTTTTGCTGGTTGAAGTACTCAAAAACGCTCCTTATGTGTCGCTTTACTTCCAAACATTTTCGTAAGTATTGTATCATTGGCACAATGCCAGAAGTGGCTTCTTTACCTGCTCTTATCCATGGCTACCTTGAGTTTTGCCGGATGGAGAAGGGGTTGGCGGCAAATTCGCTATCGTCCATCGGACTCGACCTGAGCCGTTTCCAGCGGTTCTCGCATGAGAATTCCTGCGCCGGAATACCCCAGGAAGAGCAACTGCGCCAATATATCGATCTTCTTTATAAAGAAGGACTTAGCAGTCGCTCAATCGCCCGTCATCTGTCCAGTTTAAGAGGCCTTTATGGCTACCTCATCGGCCTCGGTACTCTGACTGCCGATCCGACTGAATTCCTGACGTCGCCCAAGCAGTGGAAGGCGATCCCGAAGTTCCTCAACAACGACCAACTTGACAAGCTGCTATCATCATCTGATTTGACGGATCCCCTTGGACAGCGAAATCGTGCGATGCTGGAGTTGCTTTACGCAACCGGTGTGCGGGTTTCTGAGCTTTGTTCGGTGGAAATCAGCGATCTGAACCAGGATTTGGGTGTGTTGCGGGTTACGGGGAAGGGAAATAAGCAGCGTTTGGTGCCGGTCGGCAAGCAAGCGCTGGCATACGTGCGGGATTATTTGGTGGCTGGAAGACCTTTGATTCTAAAGGGAAAGGCCAGCCGTTATCTGTTTGTTACAGGCCGCGGTAGTTCAATGACGCGGCAAATGTTTTGGACCGCAATTCGGGAAACGGGCAAGCGTGCCGGCATTTTTCACGGAATTTCGCCGCACGTGTTGCGCCATAGTTTTGCAACGCATCTTTTAGAAAACGGGGCAGATTTGCGCAGTGTGCAAACCATGCTTGGACATGCTGACATAGGAACCACGGAAGTCTATACGCACGTTGTTCGCGGCCGTTTGCGCCGTGTTGTCGATGATCACCATCCGCGCGCCTGATTGGAGTTGTTTGAATGAGCGATTACATGTTTATGCTCGAAAGCCACCTGACAGAAAGTCAGTTTCAGGTGGTGAACGCCGTACAAGCGGCTGCTGCCGATGCGAATGTCAGCGTATTTCTTGCTGGCGGAGCTATGCGCGACGTCCTGGGCGGTTATCCGGTAAGAGATCTGGATTTCGTCATCGAAGGAGTGCCTAAACCCTTCACCAAAATATTGGAGAAGCAGTTGGGCGGGCAGGTTGTCGCCTCCGACGAACGTAAGAAAACGGTTGAGCTGTTATTTCCAGGAAACGTCAAAGCCGAGTTTGCTATGGCCAAGGTGGAAAAGTATGGCCGCGCTGGTACCAAGCCACAAATCATTCCTGCAACCATTCATGAAGATCTGAAGGGCCGGGATTTCACCATCAATGCCATCGCTTTATCTTTGAATAAGGCTTCCCGTGGATTATTGTTGGATCCTACCAATGGCTTGGCGGACATTGAACGGCGTGAAATGCAAACTGCCTACAACTACGCCCTTTACGATGATCCAGGCCGTATTTTGCGCATGATGCGCTTTAGCGTTCGCATGGGATTTGCCATTTCCGAACGGACCCGCAGCCAATACGCCAACGTGAAAGAGGCTGGTCTGCATCAGAAGATTCCGCTGGAAACGCTTAGCCTGGAACTTCGGCGAATGGCCGATGAAATGAATTCTGCTGAATTGCTTCGTGTTCTGGACGAAGAAAAACTTCTGCCACTGTTTTCACCCGCGCTTGTTGGGGCCAAGGTGAATTTGGCTGGTATGCAGAAGCTGCTGAAGGCGCGAACGAACATTCCGTTTGAGATCGGTTTTCAAGTTAATAACATTACGTTGTTCCTTTATTTATTGACCCAAAAATTGTCGCCGAAAGAGCGCAATGCACTGGTCAAGACTTTTGATCTGGATAAAGCGACAGTTACCGCCTGGCAGCAACTCGAAACGAAATCGAAGAAGCTGGAGAAGGATATTAAGTCTCCCAATTTGAAAAAGCCGTCGCTTATTTATAAGACGCTACTTCCCGCAGCCGGGGATCAAATCGTATTTCTGTTGATGCACTCTACGCAGCGGCTTGTGCAGGATCGAATTAAGAACTTTCTGCAAAAGTATTTGGGCATGGCACAGGAAGTGACTGACGCCGAAGTGGAAGAGGCGACCAAGCTTCCGCACACTTCGCCGAAGTTTGCAAAAGCCAAGGCTGACTTTATAGCGAAGAAGCTGGATGCACGGCCCAAGAAAATTGTTGAACCCGAGGTTGAAGTTATACCACCGCCACCGATGGCTGGGCGCGGTGCAGCGGCTGGCAGAGCAGCGGCTGCCCGACGGTAGAGCCGGTCAGGTTAATCCCTGCCCAAACTGGCCAGGAATTTCTGTACCGCAACTGCATCGGCATGCACCGGCAGGCGTAGCGTAGTGGGGTTAGGACTGAGATCGAACGCCTCAAATAGCGCCAATTTTGCAACGGCGTAGCGTTCCTTGCTCAACATTTCGCGCCCATGAAGTTTCTGCCAGGCATCAATGCCCTTTTGACCTACGTGGATGCTCACCGGAAACTCGGTTTTGCGATCGGCTGTTACCGAGAAAACAAACTCGTAGCCCCGACCCAACATGCTGCTGGCAGGGCGGCTGCCTTCGAAATAATATTGATATACGTAGCCGGTTTGGCTCTGATATGTCTTTTGCCGACGCACAGTAGGCGCGCCTTCAAGCGGAACGATTTTTGGTTTCAGCCAACCGAACATGGAATGGTGCCAGTCTAACATGACCTTGAATCTGGGCAATAATTAGAACAATGCGAACCGCGATTCTTTGGCTGGTCACCGCGATAGTGGCAATAGCTCAAACCCTTGAGCCGGTAAAGCTGGAAACTGTTTGTACCGAAGAAGACATGCAAGCATTCGGATTGAGTTGTCCGGCCGACGAACCCTGCCCTATCTATCTGGAACTGGCCAGCGTGGAATCGGTGAACAACCGGCTGATCCTTATCGGGAATTTCCATACCGCAACAATCACTCTTTCCTCGATCCTGCTGGTGAGTGAAGATGGCGGCAAGACCTTCACTGAGCCACTGCCACGGATTAAGACAGCGACTCTTGATACGATGCAATTTATCGACTTCCAAAGCGGCTGGGTGTCAGGCCAAATGGTGCAGGCGTTTTCAAAAGATCCCTTCTTCCTGCTGACCACCGACGGTGGGAAAAGCTGGCGCAATGTCCCAATCTTCGGTGACAGCCGCGCGGGAAGTGTGGACAAATTTTACTTCGATTCCAGAACTCATGGCAGCATGCTGCTTGATCGTGTTCAGGTTGGTGAGACGGGTGGGCGCTGGGGATTGTATGAATCGATGACTGGCGGTGCCAATTGGGAATTGAAGCAGGTAACCGAACGCAAGCCTGAATGGAAAAAGAGTGCTCCAGCCAGCAGTGATTGGCGATTGACCGCAATTGCCAAGCCGAAAGTCTATCGTGTTGAACGGCGCTCCGGCGCAAAGTGGGAAGCAACGGCAGCCTTCAAAATAGAAGCAGGTGAGTGCAAACTGGCTGATCGAATTCCAACCCCGCCACCAACTGAGCAGGCTGAAGACAAGCCAGCTGAGCCCGCCGTCGGTGGGGTGTTTGTGTTGCCGTCGGCCAATCCTGCGAAGCCACAGCCGAAGAAGAAAAAATGAAGCAGCACGATCCGATTGAGCTCGAACTGTTCCGGCATATGCTTGTGGCTACTGCAGAAGAGATGGGCATTGTGCTCCGCCGCACTTCCTATTCGGTGAATATTAAGGAACGCCGCGATTATTCCTGCGCCGTGTACGATGCCGCAGGCGAAACCATTGCGATGGGCGACCATATGCCGGTGCACCTTGGTGCGATGCCGTTGTCTGTTGCCGCCGTTAGAGTGGCGTTAAAGTTGGGACCGGGCGATGTGGCGATCGTCAACGACCCATTTCAAGGCGGCACTCACCTGCCCGATATAACGGCGATTTCTGGCGTGTTTCTGGGCAAATCGAAAGAAGCGGCTTTCTTCGTCGCAAACCGTGCGCATCATTCTGACGTGGGCGGTATGAGTCCAGGATCGATGCCCCTTGCCCGAGAGATCTATCAGGAAGGGTTGCGCATTCCGCCGATCCATCTGGTCCGCAACGGCGTTACCGATGAACGGTTGCTGGAGATGATTTTGGCCAACGTTCGCACGCCCGACGAACGCCGTGGCGATTTGAGGGCGCAATTGATGTCACTCAAACGTGGGGAAGACAGGTTGCGTGAAATGGTTGTCCGCTACGGATTGCCGCGAGTCAAGCTGAACATGGAAGCGCTGAAGGATTATAGCGAGCGCATGATGCGTGCTGAACTGGCGCGGCTCCCCAAGGGCACATACTGTTTTGAAGATTCACTAGATGGGGAAAACCTGAAGATCCGCGCTGCGATCACGATTGCTGCTGATGGTGTGACGGTTGATTTCACAGGCACCAGTCCGCAAGCGGATGGCCCGGTGAATGCTAATTACGCAATTGCCGTGTCGGCTGCCATGTATGTATTTCGTTGCCTGATTGTTGAAGATGTTCCATACAACGCCGGATTGCTGCGGCCGATTCGGTTGATCGCTCCAGAAGGCACGCTTGTGAACGCGCTTCCACCGGCGGCGATGGCGGCTGGCAATGTGGAAACGTCGCAACGGATTACGGATACGTTGCTTGGTGCGTTGTCCCTGGCCGCGCCTGAACGAATTCCTGCAGCAAGTTCGGGGACTATGAACAATATCAGCTTCGGCGGTTGGGACAGCAGCCGCAGCAAGCCTTTTGCGTATTACGAGACGATTGCCGGTGGCATGGGGGCTTCGGCTACGGATGACGGATGGTCAGCAGTGCACACGCATATGACCAATAGCTCCAACACGCCTATAGAGGCGTTCGAGCACGCCTACCCGGTGCGCATCAACAGCTATCAGGTTCGGGCGCGCTCTGGGGGCAAGGGTGCCCGTAGCGGTGGCGATGGCATTCGGCGCGGCTACGAGTTTCTGGAACCGGCGGAAGTGACAATTCTGGCGGACCGCCGTGATCGCGGCCCGTACGGCCTGGCCGGTGGAGCGGCTGGAAGCGCCGGAGTAAATTGGCTGATTCGGGATGGAAAGCGCCGCAAGCTTGCAGGAAAGATTAAGTTTTTCGCGCAACCCGGCGATATTGTTGAAATAGAAACCCCAGGTGGGGGTGGCTACGGTATCATAAAAAGTGCGCGGAGACCTACGAATTGACACCCCCTGCAGACGCAGCACGCCTTGAAAATCCCAAGACAAATATGTCGAAATCATTAGTGATGGTTTTCGGCTGCACGATTCTTGGGGCGGCAGCTCAAATCCTGATTAAGACTGGCCTGAAATTGTTGCCTCATGGAGTTCCGTTATTCGACATGCTGCTTGCCGGACTTTTTGACTGGCACTTAATGTTGGGACTTACCCTTTATGGCGGAAGTACAGCCCTGTTGGTTTTGGCATTGCGCTACGGTGAGTTGTCGATGCTTTATCCGGTAATTGCCCTCACCTATGTTTGGGTATCGATGCTGTCGCTCTTCTTTTTTCAAGAAAATATAACTATTTACAAGGGTGCCGGATTGACGTTAATCGTCGGCGGTGTGTGCGTTCTTGGATTGAGTCAAAAGAAGTGAAGACACCGCTGCATTCCATTCTGCTGGTGCTGGCGGCGTCGTTTATCGGTTCGTTTGGTGCTACCTTCCTCAAAGGCGGTGCAGATCGCTTGGAACGGAATTTGAAATCGTTGCTCACCAACTGGCGATTGTTTGCTGGTGTGGCCACTTATCTGACATCTTTCGTTGTCTATTCTGCTGGGATTCGGGAAGGCGAACTTACGGTGCTCTATCCGATGGTTTCGCTTGGATACGTTTGGACTTTACTGTGGTCGCGCATCTTTTTTCACGAGCCATTTACTCGGAACAAGTTCATTGGGTTGGGGCTGATTCTGGGTGGAATTGCGGTCCTGAATCTGGGCAATCGCTAAGCGAATCTCCTTGCTTGCTTAGGGAAAACACCTCAGCAGGAAACATAACTCCCTGATCGGGTATACACTGATTGCAAATCGGTATGTTTCGATCTTTATTCACCGTCCTCATATTGCTGTTGCCAGCCGCCGCTGCTGACGTCGATTTCGTGCGCGATATCAGCCCGATTTTTGCCAGGCGCTGTCT
>JBBRJC010000127.1:0-8610 GCA_038220135.1 Bryobacterales bacterium
CTTAAACCATTAGGCGAGGTTCTCTGATTCCAGGCCAAGAGGCGGCAACTTGGACCAACTTAAGTGCTTCGTTTTAACCACGATAATTTTCGCGCGGAATAGTTTCTTGAAAATACCGGCATACGGGACAAGCTCTAACTAAGTAGCTGCCCGTCACCCGCTGCATAGCTGCGGCGATTCGCTTCGGCTTGGCCTCCGTCTCCGCCAATCTCGACTAGTTCGCGCTGTGATAAAATCCGCGTAACGGCGATGTCGGCAGGAGTGCAGTACGAGCCGCCGAAGCGATGACTCCGCGCGGGATCTAATCGCCGCCCGCTCTGTGCCGAATAATTCTCAAAGATACAGTCGGCTGCTACCATCAATCCAATGTCCGTTGCAAATGCCACCAACCAGGAACGCGAAGTAAAAATCGCCATCTCTGATCTCGCCCATATTCTTGCCCAGGTGCAAGCCGCCGGTTTCTCAGAATCCACTCCGCGTCACTTTGAAAGCAATACCGTTTTCGATACACCCGATCAATCTATCCGCAGCCGCGGCGAACTCCTGCGCCTCCGCACTGCCGGCTCCCGCACGGTCCTCACCTTCAAAGGCGCAGCTCTTCCAGCACGCAATCACAAAGTTCGTGAAGAGCTGGAAATCGATCTTTCCAACGCAGATACATTCTCTACCATTCTGCAGAGACTCGGCCTGCATCCGCTTTTTCTCTACGAAAAATATCGCACTGAATTCGCCGCGCCGAATCAACCGGGCATCATCATGCTAGACGAAACCCCCATCGGCAATTTCATCGAATTGGAAGGAGCAGAACACTGGATCGACAGCACTGCGGCGTTGCTCGGCTTTACTGCCCGAGACTACATAACATCAAGTTATGGCCAACTCTATCGCGATAAATGTACCGAGCTTGGTATCGATCCCGCGCACATGGTGTTTCGCTAATTGGGAAAGTGGCTTAAAAGTCGGGGAGTTGCTGGCACAGCGATTGGCCCAGGCAAGGATCGAGCCAACCTTAAAAAACACGGCATCGATTTCGCCACTGCGGTTCTTGTGTTCGCGGACCCGCACTTAGTGCTCAGAGAAGATAGAATCGACGAAATCGGCGAACGGCGCTGGCACGCCCTGGGGCTAGCGGGTGGCCTTGAACCGCTCCTCATCGTCGTTCACGTTTACAGGGAGACAACTTATGGCAAAGAAATCACCCGTATCATCTCAGCCAGAAAAGCTAGTACGCATGAAGGCCGATGATATTTTCAGTAAGCCGCAGACCAAACAACAGCAGGCCACTCTAAAGAGCCTGGCAAATAGATTTCTCCGATATCCCGGAACTCACGGACGAACAACTGGCGCAATGGTCCCATTCCGGTTCCGTTCCAAAACTACTCTGATTTCGTTTCGTGTCCAAAATGACGTGCTCAGTTGGCTGAAATTAAAAGGCCCTGGTCATAAGCCGAATCAACGCGATCTTAGCGAATGTCATGCAAGCCGAACAGCGCCTGAAAAGCTCCTGAGCGTCTCGCCGGTTGGCGCAACCAGCGGCCCGGTATGTAGCCTCCGTCGACGGCCAGCGATTCTATTCACCGTAACTGGAAAAGAAGAACCGAAGGGCCCTCGCAGGATTCATCCAATCATTGTGGTTCATAACTGGGTCGGGCTGTTGCCGAAGATGATCTAGTTCGAGTCCCCGATTCTGGGCGTAACTTTTTAGAAGCTTTGAACAACGCGAAATAGTTGGTCCCGCAATCGCAGTTTGAGATCATCTACGGAACCGGAGCACGCAAAACCTTCAGAGCCTGGAAATAGCGCAACTATTGCCGCATGGGGTTGCATAAATCCAAGCATAAGCGTAAGTTTTAAATATGACGATGGAGCGAAAGGACAAACTCAACGAAGTAGTTTGGATAAATCCAGATCGGATGAGCGGTGCCCCTTGTTTCTCTGGAACTCGGGTCCCCGTGCAGATGCTGTTGGATCATCTTAAGCACGGCGACACGATTGATGATTTCCTGGAAGGCGCCCCTACTGTTACGCGAAAGCAAGCTGAACTATTCCTCGATTATGCCACTGAACAATTGATTGAATGCGTATCCTCCTAGACGAATGTGTAAACCCTCGTGTGAAGGATGGCTTTTCTGATCACCAAGTACGTACCGTCAAGGAAATGGGATGGGCAGGGATTACAAATGGCAAACTCATGGCGCTTGCTCAGAATGAATTCGACGTGTTCTTAACCGTCGACAAGAACCTTCAGCATCAACAGAATCTCGCCAAACTCAGCATGGGTATTGTCGTTGTCGGTGTACCGGACAACAATATCAAATATTTTCGAACACTCTTTCTCTTGCTGCTAAATGCGATTGACACTGTAAGTCAAGGGGAAGTGATAAGAATCGACCATCCCGAATTCCGGCGGCGATGAATGGGTCAAAACTCCAAATATCAAAAGGGCTATAGAAATCCCACAGCAAAGGCCCATCCCATAAACTTCTAATTGCGTCCGCCTTGCCCTCCCACTTTCCACGTCCGCCAAAGTCCGCCACCCCGTAGTATCCCCCCACTAGTACTTCTCATCCCCCAGCAATAGAACCTTAAGAGAACGCACCTATGACCAGTGATTTTCCTTGAGCAACCCTACTTCCACCCCTATACTCAAATCTATAGAAGCAGTAAAAATCATCCAAATAGAAGGCCGTTACGATCACATTTGTCTCAATCATCACTGCCGTGATGCTCGCTGCCTGGTTCCGCTACGCCTGTAGCCTGATCCTCCTTTCCGGTCGAAGCCGCCGCGCCTCTTCCGTCTGGGCTGAAGCGAAAAAACTGCACCTCCACGAAATCGCCCCGCGCCTTGAAGCTCCCCTTGGCCGCACCGAATTAATCCCTCTCGAACGCACCGTCCATTCCGATTACAGAATGGTGACTTACATGCTCCGCAACGGTTCGGAATTCCACCCGCTCGGCGAAGCTAGCCTGGAATGCAAAATGCTCTACCTCCATTACCGCGCCTCGCAGCTAATGTTTCACATCGCCAACCGCTGCACCCAAAGCACCGCCCGCGCTCAGTTGTCTGAAATGACCCGCGTCGTCCACCACCTCGCCAGCCACATGGCGAGCCACGCCGAACCTGTAAATTAGTCATTATTTCCCGCAGTTCGCCCCACCCACATCTGATCCACCTCGGTTTTCGTCTAGAATATGTAGGTGCAGACCGATCCCCAAGTTCAAGAGGCCATTTCCCGGCTCAATCGAGTCCGTGAGGAAATTGGCAAAGTTATTGTCGGGCAACAAGACGTCGTTGACGGTGTTTTGATTTGCCTTCTAGCCGGCGGCCATGTGCTGCTTGAAGGCGTCCCAGGCCTGGGTAAAACCACTCTCCTGCGGACTCTTTCCAGCGTTCTGCACTTGAAATATTCCCGCATTCAATTTACGCCCGATTTGATGCCAGCAGACATCGTCGGTAGCGCCATGATGGAAACCGACGATCACGATCGCAAAACCCTGCGCTTCCAACCCGGTCCCATTTTTGCCCATCTCGTCCTCGCCGACGAAATCAACCGTGCCACGCCCAAGACCCAATCGGCACTGCTTGAAGCTATGCAGGAACGCACCGTCACAAGCGGCACCACCACGCATCATCTGGAAGCGCCCTTTCTCGTAATGGCTACGCAGAACCCGATTGAAATGGAGGGCACCTATCCGCTACCCGAAGCGCAGCTCGATCGCTTTCTCATGAAAATCATCGTCGGCTATCCCACGCGTGACGAATTGAAAACCGTAGTTGACCGCACCATCCAGAAGGAAGAAATCAAGCTCAATAACATCCTCGATCGCGAAGCCATCCTCGGCCTTCGCGCCGTCTGCCGCCAAGTCCTGGTTGCACCGCATGTGATGGATTTAGCCGTCGATCTTGTGATGGCCACGCAGCCCGAATCGAAAAACGCCCATCCCCGCGCTGTCAAATATATTCGTTACGGCGCCTCACCTCGTGGAGCTCAGTCGCTGGTGGAATGCGGACGTGTTCTGGCGCTCATGAAGGGACGCCTCCACCTCAGCACAGACGACCTCCGTTTCATCGCCAAGTCCGTTCTGCGCCACCGCATCATCCTCAACTTCGATGCTCACGCCGACGGCGAAACCCCCGATTCCATCCTGGAGGAAATCGTCAAGAGCGTTGTCCCTTCGGCGGCGTAAGCCATGGCGGAAGCTCTCATTGACCGGCAATTTCTCGAACGGCTCGAACGTCTAACCATCCACTGGCAGAAGTCTTTTCCAGGGCTTGTAGGCGGCCATAATGCGTCGCGCTTTTCTGGCTCCGGCCAGGAATTTTTAGACCATCGCAGCTTCCATCAAGGCGACGATCTGCGCGCCGTCAACTGGCGTGCCTACATGCGCCTGGAACGTTTGATTCTGAAAATGTTTCAGGTCGAACCGCGCGTTCCCGTTCGCTTCCTGGTCGATTGCTCGGCCTCCATGACCACTGGCGAAAAAAACAAGTTCGATTACGCCCGCAAGCTTGCCGCTGCTCTCTGTTACGTCGGTTTGGTGCGCCTTGAAACAATCCTCATTCAACCCTTCGCCGATAAATTGCTCGATCCCATTACAGCCGGCGGCGGCCGTCATCGCTTCCAGCCAGTCGCCGAATTTTTGAGCGCTATTCAGCCCGGCGGGGCGACAGATTTTATGGCAGTCTCGCGGCGCTTTTTGGCCGAATATCCGCAGCGTGGTTTGCTTGTCATCATCAGCGATTTTCTCGATGACCGCCAAGCCGAAAAGCCTATTCAATATCTCTCCGATTTCGGCCACGAACTTTTCCTGGTCCACTTGTGGTCCGACGAAGATCGCCGCCCACCGTGGACTGGTGAACTGGAAGTTGAGGATTCGGAAACCGGCAAAATAGCCAAAATGAATTTCGACGAAGAGTCTCGCGAAGCCTACACCGTTGCGTTCGACGCCTACGCCGCCGCTGTTCGTCAAATGGCATTCCGCAAGGGTGGCAAGTACGTAGGTGTACCCACATCCACCCCTGTTGAAGAAGCAATCTTCGGCCCATTAATGGTCGCCAGAGGTGTCTTCTAAAATGTTCTTCCTCAACCTCAGCATGTTCGAGTTCGCCGCCATCTTCACCGCCCTCAGCGGTGTTGTTGTAGCGCTCTATTTGCTGGATCGATCCCGCAAGAAAATCAAAGTCGCCACGCTCCGTTTCTGGAACCCGTCAGAGCGCCCGCCAGAAGCCAAGCAGCGCAAAAAAATCCAGCAGCCCATGTCGCTGTTTCTCCAACTGCTCGGCATCCTGTTGCTACTCGCCGCACTCGGCCAGCTCCGCTGGGGCGAGCCCGATAAGTCTCTCCGAGACCACGTCCTCCTGCTTGATACTTCTGCCTGGATGAAGGCCCGGGAAAATCGTCGTCCGCTGATGGAGTTGGCCAAAACCGATGCCCTTGCCTACGTCCGTGCACTGCCTGCCACCGATCGCGTCATGCTCGTCCGTACCGACGCACTGCCCACGCCCGCCACGGTTTTCGAATCCAGCCGCACTGTTCTAGAAGACGCAATTAAAGCCACCAAATCCGGCAGCTCCGCACTGCAGTTGCAGGAAGGTATCAACTTCGCCACGCAGATGCAACGCCTCCATGGCCGCGGTCAAGGTGAAATCGTTTATACCGGTCCGGGTCGAATCGCTGACAAAGAATTGAACATTCAAACCCCGAAAAACTTCCGCCTGCTTTCCATGCGCAAGGCTGGTGAAAATGTTGGCCTGCGCCGTGTTTCACTGCGCCGCTCCGCAACCGACGGCGAACTTTGGGAAGTGTCCGTCACCGCTCGCAACTATGGCACGCGCCCACGCGTGGTTCCCATCGCCATGGCTTACGGTGGTGCACCCGTTGCTTCCGGCCGGCTGGAACTTGCCCCGGGCACGGAATCCAGCAGCCGCTATGAATTCCGCACTAAGGCCGCCGGTTGGCTGGAAGTGCGCCTCCAAATAGAAGACGCCATCGCCGCCGACAACAACGCAATTTTCGAACTCCCCGCGCAGCGTCTTCTAGAAGTCGATGTCTATTCCGACGAACCCGAACTTCTTCGCCCGTTCCTTCAAACCAATCCCTGGATTCACTCCAACAACATTGCGAAAGCCGCCTACAAACCCGAAACGAAATCGCAGGTAGTGATCCTCGATCGCTTCCATCCGCCCACTCCACCGAAGGCGCAAGCCATTTACATAGAGCCGCCGTCGCAAGGTGCACCCGTGCCAGTCACGCAAACAATTTCCACCCCGTCTTTGCTCGCTTGGCGGAATGATCATCCTGTTGGCCTGGGTTTGCGAACCAACGATGTGCGCCTTGATCGTGGCGAACTTTTCTCCGCCTCTCCCAACTACACCACCATCGCCGAAGCTGACGGCAAGCCCGTAATTGTTGCGCTCAACGAACCATTCCGCACCGTCGTCCTCGGCTTCCACCCCGCCAAATCGCAGATGCGTTACGAACTGGCCGCTCCCCTGCTTTTCGCAAACATGATGAACTGGCTAGTGCCCGAAGTGTTCCGTCAAAAAGAGTGGAACGGCGAAAGCATCGGTATGGTCCGCGTCGCGGTCGATGGCAATCCTTCAGTCGACTCGATCAAGGTTCTGGGCGAAGGCGACGTGGCGCTACCATTCACCTTAACCGGCAATAAACTGCAATTCTTCGCCGGCGCGCAAGGCACCGTTCGCATCCTCACCGGAGGCCGCGAACGTGTCTATTCACTCTCGCTGCCCGAAGTAGCGGAAGCCCAGTGGGACGCACCAAAAACCCTGCGCCGTGGCCTTCCCCGCCTCTTCTCCGACGGTGTCAGTTCCCATGATCTTTGGCAGTGGCTCGCCATTGCCGGCGGCTTCTGCCTCATCCTCGATTGGTTCCTGTTCGGTCGCCTCCGCCTGGCCGCAGCCAATCAACCCAGTCCATTAACCGCCCTTTCCAATCTGTGGACGAAGTTCAGGAGAGCCGCATGATATTCGATCGCCCATGGGTGCTGTTCATCGCCTGGATCCCACTCGCCTGGCTTGCATGGGAGTGGCAAAAGGGCCGCCAGCGTGTCTCACTTTCCCTCAAAGCCGCCAGCATCGTTGCCATCCTGCTTGCGCTCGCTGAACCACGCATTACTACCACCGAAACAAAAATGGCCATTTCAGTTTTGGTCGATACTTCGCAATCTGTCTCCGATGCGGACCTCAAACGCGCCTCCTCCATCGCCAATGAAATTCAGAAGGAAAGCGGCCGCCATTGGGTCAAAGTGATTCCCTTCGCCAGAAGTTCCCGTAAGCAGACCACGAACGAAACCGGCCGCGCGTTCAATTTCAAACATAGCGATGGCGAGATGGGCCGCGGTACAAACCTCGAAGAAGCAGTTCGCGAAGGCATGGCCGCAACTCCGGAAGGCCTGGTTCCTAAAATTGTTCTGCTCTCCGATGGCCACGAAAACAAAGGCTCCGTTGCGCGCGCCAGTTGGCAGGCCCAACAACTGGGCGTCCCCATCGATACCATCGCCCTGGCGGGCCGCCCCCGCCCACAACTTTTGCTCAACTCCGTCATCGTTCCCAACCAGGCCTACACCGGGGACCGCTTCCCCATTGAGTTGGTTGTTACTGCACCGAAAAAGGCCACCGGCACAGTGGAAGTTTCCGCCGAAGGCAAGCTGCTCGGCTCCAAGCAGGCCGACCTCGAACCCGGCATCAACCGCGTTCGCATCAATGTCAGCCTCAACATCACAGGCTCGGTCGATCTCACCGGCCTGCTTCGTTCCGAACAACTTGGCGAAGTCCGATTTGCCCGCGCCGTCATGCTCCGCAAACCGCGCATGCTCTATATTTCGCAAGATCCCGAAGGTTCCGATAAGCACCTTCTCGGTGTCTGGAATGCTTCACAATTCTCCATCGACCGCGCCCAGGAATTCACAGATTCAAAACTGGCCGACTACCAAATGGAGGATTTCAACAACACAGATTTGGAAAGTATGGACCCCAACAAAAAGACCAGCCTCGAAGCTTACGTCAAACGTGGGGGCGGCCTTCTGGTGATCGCCGGTGAACGCAATATTTACATGGAAAATAAGAAGGACGAAGACTTCTTAGAAAAAGCGCTGCCCGCAAAGCTAACCCCACCCCGCTCGCCCGAAGGCACCTGCGTCGTTCTCATCGTCGACAAATCGTCCTCCATGGAAGGCCGCAAAATGGAGCTCGCCCGCCTCGCTTCTATTGGTGTAATTGAAAACCTCCGCCCCATCGATTTTGTCGGCGTCCTGATTTTCGACAACTCGTTTCAGTGGGCCGTTCCAATTCGCAAAGCCGAAGATCGCAATTTGATCAAGCGCCTCGTCGCAGGTATCACCCCCGATGGCGGTACCCAAATCGCCCCGGCGTTGTCAGAAGCCTATCGTCGCGCCCTGCCATTCAAAGCCACATTCAAGCACATCGTGCTGCTTACCGACGGCATCTCCGAAGAAGGGGATAGCATCGGCCTTGCCAAAGAAGCCGCGCTGAACAAGGTCACAATTTCCACCGTGGGACTGGGGCAGGACGTCAATCGTTCCTACCTTGAAAAGATCGCCAGCAACGCCAAAGGCAAAGCCTATTTCTTG
>JBBRJC010000128.1:0-8542 GCA_038220135.1 Bryobacterales bacterium
ATTGTCGGTGAAGCCTTTTTTAGGGTCGTGACAAGTGGCACACGACACACTGTCGTCCACCGATATTAGACGGCTGAAATAGAGTTCAGCCCCTAATGCAACAGTCTCCGCAGTGGGCGGATTATCCGCCGGAATCGGAACAGGCGGCAACCCAAGTGGCGCCACAATGGGCATCGTTTGGCCGATTGGAACTGCCTTACCAACCGGTGCCGGCCCCCCGCAGGAACTCAACAAAATCAAACCAGCATAAATGGGCAATACACGCTTGAACATAATCCTATTGCGCCAACGTGATCACGCCCCAAGGCTTTTCACCAGCCTTGATTTTGCGCAACACTGTCTGCGTGGCTACGTCCACAACAGAGACATCGTTCGACGGCCCGTTGGCGGTGAACAACAATTTCTCGTCGGGTGACAACGCCAGGCCCCATGGCCGCTGTCCAACTTCAAACGTAGCTAAAATCTTTTCCGTTGCTGTGTCCAACACGGCCACGCTCTTGCCGCGCCCGGTGCTGATGTACAGCTTTTTTCCGTCCCTGGTCATTGCCAATCCCATTGGCTTGTGCCCTTCGCCAACCGGGATTGCGTGCAATGTTTCCATCTTCACGGTGTCCAGCACCGTCAGCGTTGCGTCGTTTTCGTTGGTGACATAAGCCTTCGATCCATCTGGTAAAAACGCGATGGAGCGCGGCCGCCGGCCCACTTTCATTTTCTTAACAGCCTTTGAGGTTGCCGTATCCACCGCAGTCACCGTTCCATCATTTTCCGAAGTGACATAGACGTATTTGCCATCGGGACTCAGCGTCACACCTTCGGGCTCTTCACCAGTTTCAATCGTCGCCAACACCTTACCAGTGGCCAGTTCGATGATGCTCTGCCCACCGGCTTCTTCATTGGCAACATACAGAAGCTTGCCGTCTTTGCTGACTGCGAACTGTTCCGGATCTGACCCGCCGAACATTTTGCGTACAGTTTTACCCAGCGCCAAATCAACCACGCCAATGCCATCGGCACTCTTGTCAGGCGGTGGCAGGGTGCTTTCATCAACGCCTGGAGGCGCGGATGGGGAACCACTGAGTGCAACGTAAATCAGACCGCCCACTTCGTGAATACCGCGGGGGCGTTTGCCCAGCACGATGGTCGCGATTGCTTCAGGCTTGTCGGGATCAATCACCGTCATATCGCCGGATGCTTCATTGGTGACATACACCTTGTAGGCAGGTTTAGCAACAGCGGCTGGCGGATTGTTGCAACCAGTCAACCCTATCATCAGCAGCGCTGCTGGCACGATACAAACTTTATTCAACATGGTGTGTCTCCCCCGAAGAACCGGGTTGCGGGTCAATTAAAATGCGAGTCGATCTTTTTTCGTTTCGATTTTCGAGGTAGCCAGCTCTGGAATTTTCTTCAAATCTGCAAAGCTTTTGAAGTGACCGTGCTTTGTGCGATAGGCCACCAAAGCCGCGGCCTGCGAACGTTTCAGCGACAAGCCACTTTCCAGCTCAATTGCTGATGCCTTGTTCACATTCACGCGCTGCACGTCATCTGCCGGAAAATTCTTCGACAGGTAATCCATGATCAACGCGGAGTCCGCATCGTTCACCTGCATGCCGGCGGCCACCATCTTATTCATGGTTGTCTGCCAGGCATTTCGATCCTGCCGGGGTGATATGGAACGGGCAAGCTCATGGCACCCTTTGCAATTTTTTTCCACTTCGGCACGGCCCGGTCCGTCGGGGATTTGTGCCCACAAACTTGAAGCGGACAGTGCCAGTAGAACTGGAACGGTCCGCAGAAAGGAGAAATTGTCTCGCGTCATCACACTTCTATTCTAATGCTCAATTGGGACGCCGAATGCATACTGTGTTCCATCGAAGGTGCTGAGGTAAACACGGCTGCCTCCGCCAGACATAGCGCCGCTGTGAACGAACGATGTGATGGTGGCGCCGCTATTCCAATACTCTTTGCCGGTGGCTGCATCCAGCGAGTACAGAATTGCCTTTGTGGATTTGGCTGCGCGCTGAGCGGCAGTTACTTTGGGATCGGCTGTACGGAATTCTCCGCTAGCGACTGCGAACACAACGCCGTTGATGATGATCGGCGGCAGAGGCGAAGTCATTTCGCGCGAGGTCCAGCCTTTTTCCAACGTTGGCTTACCACCTTTTTCAACAACCTGGAAAGCAACGATCGATCCACCCTTGCCGGCTGTTCCGCCTGCGGGGGCCAAAATCCAGCGGCCGCCGTTTGCATCCTGCCAGCTTGCCAATGCGCCTGCTACATAACCAGGAGCAGAGAATGGGGCCGATTTCGATAAAGCGCCGCTGCTTAAAGCATCGGCATTCACCAAATGCAAGGTGCCATCGGCGGCAGTTACGGCGATCAGATCCTTGCCCTTAAATTCAAAAACAACCGGTGTGGAAGTGAGTTCAACACCAGCCTGGTAGGAGGCTTTTTTGTTCAACGTTTTCGGTTCCAATGCCACCAGTTCGCCCTTGCTACCGGCAACGTATAGCGTGCCATCAGGCCCAACGGCTGGCCCTGCAATTCCGGCGATGTTGCCATCGGCCTTCCAGCTAGTCACTTTTTTCGATTCGATGTCGAGAGCCCATACACCGTTGTCAACCCCACCGCAGTTGTTGACTGAGGCTGCATAAGCGGTACCGCCGTATACGATCAGCCCTTGTGCGTTTGCGTTGGCGGGCATGAACGGAACAGCTGGATTCGGCTCTTCACCGTTAGATACGTAGAGGGAATGGAACTTGCCATCACTCGATAGCGCGTGGATCCACGAAACGCCGCGGCCAAATGGATTAAATGCTGCGGCTACTGCTGCGCCTCCTTTGCGTCCTGCGCCTGGGGGCGGACCTTGAGGCTGTGGCGGCGTGTTGCGAATTGTGATGGCACCTTGCAGAGGTTCACCAACTCCTGACTTTGCCGCAGTGCCACGGCCGATGCCACGGCCGCCTGCGGGCGAAGGATAGGCAAGGCCTGTGGGACGTGTGACCGATGAAGTCATGCCACCGGGACAGTTGATCGTGGCTGCCGGTGCGGAAGTGGTTGAGAGTAATTTTTTCTCCCACTCAACACGAGCCAGATCGATGTCAATGCCGGTGATGGTATCGGAACTTCCGCCAAGGAAAGCAAGGGAACGAAAGCCACGATAGCCGATGTAAAAATCAAGCAAAGCGGGCTGCGTGAGAGTGTTCAATTGCCGTGCTTCGTTTTTCGGTTTCACTTTCCAAAGCAGCGCGAAGCCGGGCTTCTGCATGCTTTCTGCGGAAATTTTTCCGTCCATCCGAACCCACGACGACCTCTGCGCATCGTTTGCGCTGGTCATCCAATCGCCCGCCCCACGTTGACCGTACGACACGCCTGCCCCAACAATGGCGCAAAAAACGGGGACTGCCGCTAATGCAAATCTTGACATCAATCGAAACTCCTTTCCTTGTGCTGAACCGGAACTTTAGATGATATACCTAAACCCATGCCAATTTGAAGTGGGGTTTGGTTTTGGGGGCGCTCAAGCGTTTAGCTGGACTCGATCTCAATGTTCAGTGGGAGGATTTCGCTCAGCAATCATTATCTGCGCTACTAGATCGGTAGCTTCAATAAGATCGTTAAATTACATCACGCCGCATAAAGAAGCCGTGCATCGTGGAGTACAGAATCACGGACCAATGGCTTCAACCCACGTTTCGATACTAGATCCACTTTCCGGCCAAGCAGTTGGGACAGATCGAGCATCAGGCCAGCATAGTCAACGAGATCTGTTTGCGCCTCGGGTAAAAATTCAACAAGCAGATCCAAATCGCTGTCTGGGCGCATTTCGCCCTTGGCGGCAGACCCAAATAAAGACAGCTCTTGAACCGAATACTGCTTGCAAAGATTCGCCAGTTGCTCAATTTCAACAGGCACGTCGCCTAGTTGGATGATGTGGCCCATGTTCCTTTTTCATTATGCACTCTGTTGACCAGGCCATTCGGGAAGGAATCTTCAGCCACGAAGCACCTCAAAGCGATTAAGCGATCTTTTCACGCTCCCATCGTTTGAGGTATAGTGTGTGGTTCGGAGAGGATCGCACAAAGTGATTGCGCTCTCGACATGGAAAGGTCCAACTATGAGAAGACTTCTGATTGCCGCCCTGTTCGCACAAGTTATGTGCACTACTGTTGTCACCGCAGCCGATTGGCTTACCGATGGTGGCGATGTGAAACGCACCAACTGGCAGAAAGACGAGAAAATCTTTACCCAGACGAATGTTAAAGACATGACCCTGCACTGGAAGATCAAGCTGGATAACCAGACTCGCGCCATGCACTCACTGCTTGAGCCGTTGGTGATCGGCAGTGTTAACACCGCATCCGGGCCAAAGTCATTGGTGATTCAGGTTGGTGTTTCCGACAATGTGTTCGCGATTGATGCGGAAAAAGGCACACTAGTTTGGACGCGGCATTTCGATAGCAGCTTTAAGGATTCCCCCGGTGGCCGCGGCCCAAGCGTGCTGTGCCCTGGTGGGATGACGGCAAACGTCACTATCGGCGCTGGCCCTACGGCTGGCAGCTATACGATCTACGCCGCCTCGTGGGATGGCATGCTGCATCGCCTGAATGCGGCGGATGGAAAAGATATTGTGGCCCCCGTGAAGTTCATGCCCTCCAACGGCAAGCCCTACGCCATGAGCCTTTATAAAAATGTCGTCTACGTGCATTCGGCGCAGGGTTGTGGTGGCAATCCGAATATGGCCTACACCTATGATCTGAAAACCGATAAAGTGGGAAGCTGGGGACCGGCTGGTGGTGGAATGTGGGGCCGTTCGGGACCTGCAATCAGTGAGAACGGCATCATGTGGACCGGGACTGGAGACGGACGTTGGGATCCTGAAAATGGCGTTTACGGAAACGGCATTATCGGTGTTCGTCAGAATGTGGAAACCAAGGCGCTCGATTTAGTGGACTATTTTGGCCCCGCCAATGCAGAGTGGCTGCAAAAGCGCGATCTGGATATGCAGGTTACTCCTGCCATTTTCGATTACAAAGGCAAAGAGTACATGATCGATGCCAGCAAGGAATGCCGCGTTTATTTGATGGATACTTCATCTGCAGGTGGTGACGATCATCGCACACCGGTATTCCGCACACCGCTGATTTGCAATGAAATTGTGGACTTTGCGGAAGCTGGAATTTGGGGCTCGCTGGCCACTTGGGAAGATAAGGGCACGCGCTGGATTCTGACTCCTTTCTGGGGCCCGAAGCATCCGCGCTTCAAGGCTCCAATCGAAAATGGCGTTGTGAAAAAAGGCGCGATTGCTGCGTTTAAGGTAGAAACAAAGAACGGTAAAGTTGTTCTTTCTCCAGCTTGGGTTTCGCGCGATATGGATCAGGCAGAGCCTCCGGTAATCGCCAATGGCATGATTTTCGCTTATGGCAGCGGTGAAAATACGGCGCAAGCATATCCGGACGTCGGCCTTGATTTCCGTGCTGAACGGCGCATTCCGAAATCGACCCACGCTGTGCTGTACGTGCTTGATGCCCAAACCGGCAAAGAGCTTTGGAACAGTGGTAAGCAGATTGAAACGTTTAATCATTGGAGCGGTCTTGCCGTTGCCAATGGCGCGGTTTATATCAACACTTTCGACGGCACGTTGTACCGTTTTGGCCTCAAGAAATAGCAATGAAGATTGGCCTCGCCATCGCAGTAACTCTCTCAATGGGGATCTGGGCGCAAACTCCAGATCCCTCTGAGGCAACCCACGAAGAGCTTGAAATGGAAGTTACCGCCCAGCGCCGTATCCTGATGGATTGGGGCGGACTGACTTGGTATGGCAGCGACAATGCTGAGCTGCAATACAAACCCAATCCCAACCGCGTCGTCTTTTTAGGGGATGAGATTACGGAAAATTGGGGCACCGGCAAAGATGATTTTTTTCCTGGAAAACCCTATTTGAATCGTGGCATTTTGCGCCAAACGACGGCACAAATGCTGGTCCGGTTTCGTCAGGATGTGATCTCGCTCAAACCGAAAGTGGTTGTGATTCAAGGTGGCACCAACGACGTTGGCAGCGTGATGGGGCCGATGACCGAAGGCGTTTCTACTGAGAATTTCATGACCATGGCAGAGCTTGCCCGTGCCCACGGCATTCGAGTTGTGATCGCCTCCGTACTGCCTGTTTGTGACTGTTTCAAGGTAATGACCAAACGCCGGCCGCCGGGCAAAATCATGAATTTGAACGAATGGTTGAAAGATTATGCGGAAAGCATTGGAGCAGTCTATTTGGACTACTTCGGGGAGCTTGCCGATGGCCGCACGTTCAAGAAAGAATTGACCGTAGACGGCTTCCTTCCGAATGATGCCGGTTACGCGAAAATGGCAGTGGCGGCTGAAAAAGCTATCGCACGGGCCCTTGCGGCTAAGTAACTAAATTCCCTCGCTAATACATATTCCTTAGCAAACCGCTTGCTTACGTGCGCGCCTCGGTAACTTGCCGATAACACACAACTTACCGAGTGGCGGCTGAAAAAGCTATCGCACAGGCCCTTGCGGCTAAGTAACTAAATCCCTCGGTAATACATATTCCTTAGCAAACCGCTTGCTTACGCGCGCGGCTCGGTAACTTGCCGATAACAAGCAACTTACCGAGCCGTGACCGTAAGGGAGCGGTATGTTGTAATACGGTGAGTATTGAAATATTGTCGCCCACTAGGCGCTATTTGACAATGGTTCCCTTAACCTTCAAATTGCGAAAATCCCCACTATCGAAAAACGAACCCAATCCAAATCTACCCGCGCCTAAGCTCAAATCCACGCCAAGCATCGAGGGCGACGTTACACCGTTCGCCCACACCTGCACGCGCCCGGACTTTGCATCATACTTCAGCTTGACCCGCGTCCATTCCTGGGTCGGCAAAGTATTCGGCCCTACCAACGAACTGATGCGCACACGGTCGCCATTGTAGCAGTGGAAAATGCCGTTATGCACCGGCTGCTTCAACGCCATATCGTCGCTAATGTGCGCATAGTTAAAATGACCCGGCTTTTCGTAAGCGTACACAATAATCATCGATTTTGCATTGCGCTTCACTTCCACATCAAGTTCCAGTTCGCTATAATTCGCCGTCTGCGCCAGCGCGAATTGCACTGGCCGCCGCGGGTCTTTCTGTTGTGGGCGAGGGGTGATCAACTTCAACACACCGTCTTCAACTTTCCACTCATTGGCGAAGGGAACGTCCCACTTCAACCCGAACGCTTCAATCGTCTCCGCAGCGTAGGCGGATGTGGCAAGCAATGCTATGGCAAATAGTTTCATGGGATATCAACAACGGGCAGAATAATGGCCGAAGGCTTCTCGGTTGTATGATAAACCGTTTGGGTTGCCACGCGCAGTTTGTCATTGGCACCCAGGTCGTCGCCTGTATTTGGATTGCGGTCAAATTGCGGAAAATTGGAACTGGTGATGTCTACCCGAATGCGGTGACCGGGCAGGAATACATTCGCTGTACCCGCCATATCCACTTCAAATTCGTACGTCTGATTCGGCGTTAACAGCTCCATTTTGTCGACACCCTTGCGGAAGCGTGCCCGCAAAATTCCTTCAGCGATGTTCATCGCGAAACCGTTCGGCTGCACATCGATCAGCTTCACCATCCAATCTGTATCACGGCCATCGGTTGCGGCATGCAGCTTCATTTTCACGGGGCCGGCAATCGCCAGCGGCTTTTCCAAAATCGTTGAAGTGTACACCAGTACATCCCCTCGCACCTCTAACGGGCGTTGATCTTTTGGGCCGGCAACCGTTGGCGTGCCACAGCAGTTGTTGCCGCCTAAGGTCAGCACCGGATTTGCCGGATCGTAGCGATACACGTCGGTTGCCGCACCCTTCGAAGTATCGAAGGAAAGCGTGCCGTCGCCATGCCCGGAGTTGGCATGCCCGCCGCTGTTCAGATAAACCGGCGTGTAGCGTGTGCCCAGAAGCGGCCAGTTTTCCGCCTTCTGCCATTTGTTGATACCCATGTAGAAAAACTCGACAGGCGGGTCGGTATCCAGGCCGTTTTGAATGCCTTTCAAGTGGTAATCGAAAAAGCGCATTTCCAGTTCTTTTTGATCGCGCATGGCAATCGGGCCAAAGTCTATGTCACCGAACTTTTGACTCGGACCATGTCCCCAGGGGCCCAGGATCATCCGCGAAAATCGTTTCGCTTTGTCATTGCCGCCGCGGTTGCGCATGCCTACATAGCCGTTAATGGAACCATTCAGAAAGATGTCAAAATAGCCCCCCAGCGTGTGCATTGGAACCTGGATTTTTTCAAAACGCTCTTCATCGTCGAATGCCTTCCAATAGCTGTCGAAGCTTTGGTGGTTCACCCAGTCGCGCCAGTGTTTGACGGTGCGGCCTGCTGCCAGGTCCGCAGTTTTCAGGGGCAGGGTCCACAGAATATTGTCATAGGAAAGTTCATAGGGAGCGGTCGCATCGGTGTGCCAATATTGCGGCTGCATGATTCGAAATGGCATGCGCGAAACACCCCAGCCATAGTTGAACGAAAGGCGG
>JBBRJC010000129.1:0-8529 GCA_038220135.1 Bryobacterales bacterium
CACGGCTAGACTCTCGTTGTATGCAATTGTCCTTAATGTGGTCGATTCCACGGCGGTGACGATCATCAGGTAACCTCCTGTGGAGGTTGTTACCCCTGAAACATTCTATCACCAAAATGTTCTTAAGTGACGAGTATTGGGGTAAGCCCACTTTTGATATTACGGTGCCATCCGTGTCAGCCCCCGTGCCAGTCGATGCCGCACTTCTAAAGCCGATTGAACTACCGACTGGTAAATATCACATCAAAATTAAGGTATCAGGGACGGTTGAAGGCCCAGTCGCTGGTGCGGCCCATTTCTCTTTCCATGGAACGAATAAATTGATCACGATTCCAACTGGGAAGTATGCAAACCAGAGCTTCACCGCAGACTTCATCGCACCTAAGCCAATAAAAACTCAACTCGTGTTCGGGTTGGGAGGCTGGTCCGCCGGTTCCGGAACCATCAGACTCGATTCCGCTACTTTTGAAAGATTCGCAAAATTGGATTAAGAACCGAATTATTTCCTCGGGCGAAACAGCAGAAAAAATGCTATGTCACCGAAATAGGCTGAGGTTTCAACGAACGGTTTTTAATCATCGCGGGTTCAACCCGGCTTGCAGCAACCGCTTCAGACAGTTTTCGCAGCAAAGGTGCCGAAAGATCCATCCAATGCTGCTAATCTCCACCGGCAATTTCTCAACAACTCACTAGCCAGTGAGCGCTTTAGGGCTGCAATTTCGATCCTCCATCGCTGTTTTCACGAGGCAAAGTTGTTGAAAGTGCTCCCATCATAAAATTCAGACGCGATAAGTAACAATCCAAAATCTCGAATGAGTATTGCCTCTACTCCCCTCCTGCAAGGGGTGAAAGCCACCTTTAATGTCTATGGCCCTAAGTCGCTAGTACTATGGGCCCCCTAGGTCTAAACAGGCAAATCCAACGAGCTACTTGCAAAACTACGGGAAGGATGTGGAAAACAATAAAACAAATACGCTGGAAATGTTTAAGAAAGGAGCGATTCGCGGTAGAATTTTAACGCCAATCAAAATCCAAAAGGAACCGCTCTTTTCTAGTGAACACTATGCAGCTTACCCTGTCCGGCCAACTTACGCAATTCGCTCATGTCATGCAAAGTGAGTTATTTCCAAGATTGGAAGAAGAAGTTGGGCCGATCAACGATAAGCGAAGGTTGTTCATCGCCGCGTGCGTAATGATCCCGTTCCAACGGTACTTGCCTGGTGGCCACCGTACTGGCCGGCCCGCGAAGAGCCGGCTGGCACTTGCCCATGCATTCTTGGCGAAATCGATCTACAACTTTGCCAACACACGGCAGCTTATTGAGGCACTCAAAACAGACGTAGGATTGAGGAACCTCTGCGGCTACCGCACTATCGCTCAGATTCCGCATGAGTCCAGCTTCTCGCGTGCCTTTGCTGAATTTGCCCTATTCAATTTGGCGCAGTGTGCGCATGAAGCGCTGATTCGGACAACGCATTCAGATCGGCTGGTGGGGCATATTGCCCGTGATGGGTCAGCCATTGAAGCTCGCGAACGTTCCGCCGATCCTGATGGCAAAGCGAAGCTGAAAGCCAAAGCGGCCAAGAAGAAGAAAAAGAAAGACGGCAACAAGAAAGGGCATCGCCGTCAAACTGCTGCTGCACGCTTGGCGGAAGGCACCCGTATTGAAAAGCAACTGGCTGGGCAATCGGTAGAACAGATGCTCAGCGATATTCCGACAGCCTGTGACATTGGCGGTAAGAAAAACAGCAAGGGAATCACTCAATATTGGCGGGGCTATAAAATACATCTGGATGTAGCCGACGGTCAGGTCCCGATTAGTGCATTGATCACCTCGGCTAGTGTCCACGATTCCCAGGTAGCAATCCCGCTAATGCATATGAGTTCCAAGCGTGTAACCTACCTCTACGACTTGATGGATTCGGCCTATGATGCCGCTTCCATCCATACTGCCAGCGAGCAACTTGGGCACGTCCCCGTGATCGACATCCATACACGTGCAAAGTCGAAGACGCAGCTTCCTTGCCGTGTCAAATTGCAACCTCAGATGTGTCCGGCTAAGAGCGAGCGGTACAAAACGCGGACTATGATTGAACGAGTCTTTGGTCGTCTGAAGGATGAATTTGGTGCGCGCCAGATCCGCGTTAAAGGTCCAAGCAAGGTGATGGCGCACCTTATGTTCGGAGTGCTTGCCCTTACAGTTGACCAGCTACTCCGACTTAGTAAATAGAAATCATTATCTAGGGAATTACGTCAAAACAGGCACCACAATATATGGAGCTTTTTAGTCCAGTGGCCACATCGATTATGGACCCATTTTCTAGGACCTGAACGAGACCTGAACGAGCCATTCCAGTAGGCACAAGTCCTAAACCCGCCCCCTACCACATCTGTCAATAGGTTCTGCTTTGGGTTTTGCAAGTACCTCCAACGTAAATGAAAATTATATTTCCCACAAAATCAATACCTTCCAAAAATAATGCTGCACCTTCTAACCGCCATCCCTTAATCTCAAGTCAAGAAGAGTAACCGCTGCGCAGCGTTCTTCCCAAAACCAAGTCCGCAATCAGGCCGCAAGGCTTGTGCGCGGCACGCAAAGCTTTGCGTCGCTATTGTGTGGATCGCCGGCCGTAAAACATTGATAACCCGGATCGCTGCTTCGGTTGCGGAACCGAAAGCTAAGCGAGGTGGTAAATCCACCGTGTCACCAGGGCAGTGACATAAAAGGTGAAATGTCGAGCGGCTGGCTGGTCCGCCGAAATTCCTAAATGCCGAATTGTGTTCACTCAATCCGGGCAGGTCTTCTCATCCTTCACTCGCGTGATACAATCAACCTGTTTTCTTCATGCTCAAGGGGCTGTCAATGTCAGATACCGGTTTCTCCAGACGCTATTTTTTCTATGGTTCTTTACTCGCCGGAGCAATTCCCAGCGGTGGCTTCGGCAGCACCGTATCGCTGAAATCAGCCGGCTACAAG
This sequence comes from Bryobacterales bacterium, assembly GCA_038220135.1. GTDB lineage: Bacteria > Acidobacteriota > Terriglobia > Bryobacterales > Bryobacteraceae > JANXSF01. The sequence continues at coordinate 2,978 of JBBRJC010000129.1, forward strand.
TCGCCGAACGAAAAGTTGAATCTGGCGGCAATCGGCGCAGGTGGACAACCGGCTTCTGACCTCCGCGCCGCACACGCCGGCGTCGAAAATGTTGTAGCACTTGCTGATGTAGATTGGGCTCGTGGTGCGGACTCATTCAATCGATTTCCCAAGGCAACCAAATTCAAAGACTACCGCCAAATGCTCGACAAAATGGGTAAAGAAATCGATGCTCTCATCGTCGGCCCTCCCGATCATATGCACGCAACCGCCGCGCTCCATTGCATGCAGGCTGGCAAGCACATTTACGTCGAAAAGCCTTTAACACGAACTTCCGGTGAGGCGCGCATGCTCACCCAGGCCGCAGAAAAATATAAGGTCGCAACTCAAATGGGCAACCAGGGCTATTCGCACGATGCTACGCGCGTGGCTTGCGAAATCTACTGGAGCGGTGAAATCGGAGAAGTTACTGAAGTGCATGCATGGTCTGGCCGGCCGAGTTGGCCGCAAGGAATGGCAAAGGTGCCTGCCGCTACTGCCGTGCCCGAAACGCTTGATTGGGACCTGTGGCTGGGTGGCGCTGCGTCGCGTCCCTTTACTGCCGGTGATGACGACTACAATTCATTTGTCGCCGATCGCGCAGCTCGCGGTGGCCGAGGCGTAGGTGCTGCGCCTCGCCCCGCTGCCACTGCCGCACCACCAACACGCGCCGGAAATAACTTCGGCTTTTATCTCCCATTCAACTGGCGCGGCTTTTACGATTTTGGCAGCAGCCTTATCGGAGATTGGGGTGTCCACATTCTGGGACCCGCCAACTGGGCATTGCAACTCCATCCAAAATATTTGATCAGTGTCGAGTGCATCAAGAAGGATCCGCTGCCCGCTTTTACATTCCCTGATGAATTGGCGATCCGCTACGATTTTGGCCCGCGTCCGGGCATGCCTCCAGTGAGTATTTATTGGTATCACCATGCTGGTGGTGACGCTTACATTCCACCGGGAATGACACCTGAAGATGCGCGCAAAATTCCCGGTCAAGGTCCGCAGGTTGGTCCTATGCAAGGCCAGGGCGGCTTCACTCCTGGCACTGGCGGCGCACCGCCGGCTGGTGCTCCAAGACCACCCGCAGGTCGAGGTCCAGGGGGAAATGGCAGCGGCTACAATTCCATTTTCGTTGGCTCAAAAGGACATCTTGGTACCAGTGGCCGTGGCGAAGGCGTCGGCCTGTTGCCAGGAAAACGCTGGGCTGAATATAAGCTTCCAGATCCCTATTTGGCGAGGTCTCCAGGCGCAAGTACCGGGTCCAATCACAGTGCCCATTGCCGCGATTTTGTGCGCGCCTGTAAAGGCGGCGCCTCAGCCTGTTCCAACTTCAGCATTGCCGGACCGTACACCGAATGGTTGGTGCTTGGAGCGGCTGCGGTGCATGCAGATGGCAAATTGATGTGGGACAACACCAGAGGCGAATTTACGAATCACAAAGAAGTGAACAAATGGGTGAAGCCAACGTTCCGCAAGGGTTGGGAAATCAAACTCTAATCAATTCAGCTCGAGCCTGAATTTCACGAAGGGCCTCCTGCCTTGGCTTCGCTATACTCAGGGTATGAGAATACGGCTGCGGCTGTTCGGGGCCGCTTTCGTTTTGGTCTGGTTCGTTTGGTTCGCTTGGGACGGCCTGTTCGCCCGCTTCAGGGCGGATGACATGATGACTATGGCCGACTACTGGACCCCAGGAATTGCCCATTCTCTGCTCTCCAATTTCATGATCGGCACCAACGCCTATCGTCCTTTGGGTGCCCTTTTCTACCTGCCTCTTCATGCTGCGTTTGGCCTCAATCCACTCGCCTTCCGCATCGTGATTTTCCTTCTTTTGGGAGTGAATGTTTACCTTGCTTATCGTGTGGCGTTGCTACTTGATTGCAGCGATATGGCATCAGCCTTGGTGGCCCTGCTGGTTTGCTACCACGCAGGAATGGGCGACCTCCACTACAATACAGCAGTTGTTTATGACATACTCTGTTTCTTTTTCTACAGCAGTACGTTGATTTTCTACCTAAACATTCGCCGGCAAAATAGGGCATTGACTCCACTCGAATGGCCTCTGTTTCTATTGCTTTTTCTCGGCGCACTGAATTCAAAAGAGATGGCGGTTACCCTGCCGGTTATGTTGCTCGCCTACGAATGGATTTACCAAAAAGAGCGGCAATGGTGGCCCGCGCTAATCGTTGGTCTGCTCACCGCACTCTCCATTTTCGGCAAGATATTTGGGTCCGATCCACTGATGGCCCAGGCCGCATACAAACCTGTTTTCACCCTGACACGATACTTTCAAAGCAGCACAGTGCACCTCAATGACTTGCTTTATACAGGATTCTTTTTTACACCAAATCGTGCACTGCTGTTGTGGTTGGTGATGGGTCTGATTGCCTGTCGCATTCGCAGGTCACCACTTCGATTTGCTCTGCTTTTTATTTTCATCAGCCCACTGCCTGTGATTTTTCTGGAAGGCCGGACGCGCGCTTGCCTTTACATTCCGCTGCTCGGCTGGGCCATCTTCGCAGGTGGCGCGAGAATTCGCGCCGAACGGTGCACTCACCCCAGGGGCAGTGCGGTTGGTGAGCCGGGAGGCGGTATGTGCTGCGGTGGCGGAGCCGAAAGTGATTTCGATTGGCACGGCGCAGGCGGTATTTGCTCAGTATGGAATTCATGATCCAGAACCCCGCTCCTACGAAGTGGACTATCTGATTCCTCCATCGCTTGGTGGATCGGAAGAGGTTAGCAATTTGTGGCCACAGCCATATTCGACGGGTGTTTGGACGGCGCGCGTCAAAGATGCTCTTGAAGACCGATTGCGGTCGATGGTTTGTGATGGAGCACTTGATTTGGGTACGGCTCAACGGGAGATGGCTATGGATTGGATTTCTGCGTACAAGAAGTATTTTAAAACTGAGAGTCCACTGTTGGATCATGTGGCGTTTGTCAAGGATCGGCCCTGGGAGTAGAGTTGGCTTGAGTCGGCTCACTATTCAAAATACAGTAAGGAGTTTCATAAAATGTGATTTAGTTCAGGTGCATATACAGTTTTACTCATGCTGGTCTCTTTAGCGATCGCACAGGGTGAAGAACGCGCAACAATCACTGGAAAGGTTGTGGATTCAGACGGCAAGCCTATCGAGCAGGCAACTGTCCTTGTTTATAAGGCGGGAGTGAAGAAGGGCTACAGCGTTTTTTGTCCCACCTGTTACGTAGATTGCGGCAAGCGCACATCGACCGATGGGGAAGGAAATTTCACAATTGGGAACTTGAGTCCCGATTTATTGTTTACCTTGTTGGTGATGCGAAATGGCTTCGTAGCAACTTATATGAATCAAATCGACCCCGCTAAGGGAACTGCGAATACGGCCACGTTGAAGAACCGGCCAGCCATTGACAATGGCCCTCAGCTAGTTCGAGGCCGAGTGGTTGATGCACAGGGTGAGCCAGTTGCAGATGCGGTGATCGAACAGCAAGGCGTTACATACAATGCTGAAGGCGGATTGAGGACCAGCTTCGGCCCGACGGGATGGATTGATCAGATGGCAATATCGGGTAAGAATGGCGAGTTCGATCTGGCATTCGGTAAACCTGCCACCCAAATGATTGTTCAAATCGTACCGCGCGGGATGGCACCAAAACTCTTCACGTTACCGACCGGCGGGGACCGAAAGACGCTGACGGTTACTGCGGGAGCAACCATTCGAGGGCGCCTTGTTCAGGACGGCAAACCTGTAACAAATGCTGAAGTTGGATTGGCGTCACATAGCCGTAGGTCTGGCACGACCTATGCTGAGGTAAGAATAGGGACTCAGGCGGATGGTACTTTTGCAATCACCAACATTCCTGCGGGTAGGATTTGGAATGTTTATACGAAGATGGCATCGCTGGCTGGAAGAGGGATCGGTTCGAGCGTGGTGCAGTGTGAAACCAAGGATGATGGAGAGGAAGTGAACCTTGGAGATATAGAGGTTAAGCCTGGGCATACATTGCGTGGGCAAGTGGTGCTGGCCGATGGAAAGCCGATTGCACCAAATATGCGTGTGCTGATTTCTGCGGAACAAGCATGGGACAGTCAGTCGGCGGTATTGAATGCAGACGGCAAATTTGAATTTCGTGGATTGCCGACTGGAGTATTCTCATTGTCACCTGCAGTGAGGGGGTATCGGTTACCTGATCAAGTTTTGGAAGTGTTGGTAAATCGGCCCACCAAAGATGTTGTAATTCGCATTGTTCCGGATAAGCAGTAGCTTGGGGGAAATCTACTCTGAAGCAAGTCTGAAGTGTTGCACTTCAGAGTAGATTTGTCGTGGGGAGATGATTGGAAGGCCTATAAACACGTGCTGAAACGAATTTTAGTGATGCGGCAGCTGAGCACTGGTAAATAGATGGAGCTACGTTTTGCTTCAGAGTATAATGCAGAGTAATGGACCTTACCGAGATCCTTCGACGGCCAGAAGGAAAGACTCTTGAATATAAGCGGGACTTTTCATCGCCACTTGGGATATTGAAATCGCTTGTAGCTTTTGCGAATACAGCGGGTGGCGTACTGATTATTGGAGTACAGGATAAAACCCGCAATATATCAGGGCTCACTGATGTAATTGCTGTTGAAGCAAAACTGGCCAATATGCTGGCTGAAAGCATTGAACCCCGCATCGTACCGAATATCGAAATTCTAGCTTGGCGTAAGAAGCATGTGATTGCGGTGGAGGTTTATCCCAGTGCAGTCCGCCCACACTACTTGACGCAATCGGGTCTGAAAGATGGCGTTTACGTCAGAGTAGGATCAACCAACAGAAAGGCAGATCCGGTACAGATAGAGCAGATGCGCCGCTACGCGCTGCCCGGCTCGGTTGACGAACAGCCGATGCCTGAGGCGTCGATGAAGGAGTTGAGCTTTTCGGCGGCGGCAATGTATTATGCGCCTACTCGTAAATTGAATGCGTCTTCTTTTAAAACGCTTAAAGTGTCAACGATGATTCAAGGCCGCGAGGTGCCAACCGTAGGAGGGTACCTGTTGTTTGCAAAGGACAGGTTTGAGCATTTCCCCGATTCATGGATTCAAGCGGGACGCTTTGCAGGGACTGATAAAAAACGGATAGTTGACCACGCAGAAATTCGCAGTTCATTGCCTGCAATAGCGGAGGAAGCTATTGAATTTGTACAAAAGCATTTGAGAAAAGCGGCAGTCATCGGTCAAGTGCGCAGAGTGGATAAATGGACTGTGCCTGGAATAGTGCTACGCGAAGCAATCATCAATGCAATCACGCATACCGACTATTCAGAACGCGGTGCACCGATAAGGATCGCAATATTTGACGATCGGATTGAAATCGAAAACCCTGGTTTACTGCCCCTTGGATTAACAATCGATGACATTCAGAAGGGTGTATCCAAATTACGCAACCGAGTCATTGGGCGAGTTTTTTACGACTTTGGATTAATTGAACAATGGGGAAGCGGTGTGCAGCGAATGGCTGCCGCATGCCGAGAAGCTGGGCTGCCGGAATTGCAATTTGAAGAACTGGCGGCACGAT
>JBBRJC010000130.1:0-8525 GCA_038220135.1 Bryobacterales bacterium
AAGTAGCCGAATACAACTTGCAAAAATCCGAGGTTGCCGCCGAAAGCGATCGCCGGCGTTCCAATCACGGTGAGTGTGCTGGTTTCAGCCGAGACGATGGAGAACGCAATGGCCCACCAGGGCGTATCGCGCCCGCCTAAAAAATAATCTTTGAGTGTTTTTTGTCCGCCGCGAAATTGGGCACCAAACCAGGTGATGCCGGCCAGATACGCCACGAGAACTGCCAGATCGAAGGTACGCATGGAAGAATAGCGGATTTTAACACATGTAGCGTTTCCGCCTTCGCGATGAATTGCAAATTCCAGCCTAAAGCCGCACTTAAACCTGATTTCCGAAGTTGAACCAGACTATTTGGTCCACCGTGGCGCGGACACTCGTGTCTGCAGCGTCGGCACTCTTGCCGCGCATTTCGCCTGGGCATTTACGAATAACCCTTGGTGCGGAATCCATCCTGACGATGAAGAATCTTACGTTCGGTTGTTACATTTCTCAGTTTTGCGGCACGAGGTTGTGGATCCTCCCAACGGCCAATTCCGCTGCGCAACAAACCTAAACCAGATTCAGGCATGGCAGGAAAAGAATGCACCGAAGTTGGCGGCTGCACTGAACTCGCTCCAGCAAGCACAATATCCGCCCGCCCAAAGAAGTTGTCGAACAGGAAATTGTCGAACAGTATGAAGGGCATTGGCCGACTTTGAGGATCCACACGGTACCCTGCAAGTTACAATCCAGCCTGGAACAGTTACCGCTTACTGGATTATGGAATTTCCTGAATAGCGACAGCCCATCGGGAAACGAATTGCAACTCTGATTCTGGAACAAAACAAGCCAGAAGCTGCAAAATAGATCGGGAACTCCACAGCATTACCGTAAGATCCCACCCCAGCCTCGAAGCCACATTTCCAGCACTAAGATTTTGCAAGAATATTGGGAACATTGTGATAGAGTGCGGAATCCAATGTGTCAGCAGAGCAATGCGGTTGCCAGGGTGTTGAAATATCAGTTATACTCCGCAATTGCAAGCTCGAACGAACGTTGCCGGACCGGGTGAGTGCCAGCAACGGGTAGAGTATGAGTAAAAGAATCGGGAGGCACCGCAAGTGTTGCTGATGAAATCGAAATTTATAATTGGGCTGACAGTAGCCACAGTGCTCGGATGCGCAAGTTTTGCGCAAACACCAGCGGCCAAGAATTGGAAAGATAGGGCGGAATATGATCTGGCCCAGGAAATCGGAAAGGCGCAGGGGGACAAGAAGATTGAACTCCTGAATCAGTGGAAACAAAAATACCCTGAATCAGATTTCAAAGTGGACCGCATTGGCATCTATGTAGCTACTTATCAGGCGATGAGCAAGCCCAAAGAGATGCTCGAAGCTTCCCGGGAATTGGCAGCAGCCGACCCGACCAACCTGACTCCGGTTTACTACATTGCTTCGCTTGTGCCATCGGTTACACCAACTGATTTTGACGCAATTGAAAAAGCAGCGAATCAATTGGATGCGATGATCCCAACCGCTTTCGATCCTGCCAAGAAGCCCGCAGCGGTGACCGACGCGGACTGGACCAAGCAGAAAGCCGCTACACAGGATCATGTTTGGAATACTCGCTACATCGCTGTGAAGGGGCGCAAGAATCCAGTTGCGACGGAAGAATTCCTGAAAGGCTGGCTGGCCTACAATCCCAACAATGCGCAGGCGTCGTTCGATATCGGCACCGCGATTTTGCAACAGAAGAAGCCTGAACGTCAACCTGAGTCCTTGTGGCATTGGGCGCGTGCAGCAGCCCTCACCGGCCCTGGCAGCTTTCCGCCTGCGCAGAAAAAGCAAATTGACGATTACATTCGCAAGACCTATCCCCAGTATCAGGGTTCGATGAACGGCCTCGATAAATTGATGGCCGATGCAGTGGCTGCACCATTCCCACCAGCTGGATTCAAGATCACAACTGAACTTGAAAAAATGATTGCCCAAGAAGAAGAACTGAAGCGGACCAATCCACAGTTGGCGCTTTGGATCGCTGTGAAAAAAGCTCTGGTCGGCCCGGAAGGCGAAGAATACTTCAAATCATCCGTGATTGATGCCGGTGTTCCTAAGATGAAAGGTAAGATCATCTCTCACACCCCGGCATTGAAGCCGAAGGAAATCGTTGTTGCCGTTTCCGACGCCACCACTCCTGAAGTAACAATCAAGATTGCCGAAGGCGGCTTTCTCCCAGGCAAGGCTGATCCAGGAACGGAAATTGAATTTGAAGGAACAGCCAAGGCATTCACCAAGGCACCTTTCATGCTCACAGTTGAAGTAGAGAAGGAAAAACTGACCGGATGGCCGGTTGCCGTTCCTCCTAGCGCCAAGAAGGCCCCTGGCGGCACAAAAAAGGCAAATACCAAAAAGAAGTAGTGGTTTGTTATTTCAGAAAAAGGGCAGAGGGCTTAATCGCCACTCTGCCCTTTCTGTTTTTATTTACTTCAACTCGCGGATAACCGCATTCTTAAACTCCACCTCAATTCCCGGGCCGCTATGCACTTGAAATGCAATCAATCCGGTTTGCTCAATGTTTGGTTCCGTCTCGGTGTAGTCCACGGTTTTCACTCCGTTCAATTCGAGCGTAATGTGATTTCCCTGAGCCGTCAGCACATACGTATTCCAGCCCTTTTTGTCCAGCCCGGCCAGTTGCGCAGGCGTCGGCGTCACCAGCACCTTCTTCCGCCGCGATTCATCATAAAGACATCCCCAATATTGCTGTCCGATGTCCGCTTGATAGCCCGACACCTCGTGCGAATCAGGCACCGGCTTTGAACGAAATTGCACCCCGCTGTTGCCTTCTCCATCTTTCAAACGGAACTGCACTTTCAAAATAAAATTGCCATAGTGCTTCTTGGTGCGCAGAAAGTCGTTATACTTCTGGCCCGCATGGTGACCGCGCAGCACGCCGTCTTTCAGTTCCCAAACTCCCGGGGTATCAATGATAAAGTCGCGGGCCAGGTCTTTATGAGCAAACAGGGGTCGAAAACCTTTCTCAGCAGCGGAAGCGACAAGAGGTAGGCAAACAAGGAGGGCAACGTGAAATATTCGCATAGTGTCGATAATATCCTGTTTCAATCTAAGGCAATTACCCTACATAGAATGACCTCTGCCACATGCTAGCCTAGAGGTAACGTGAGTGATCCGGTCATCCGAACCATTGGTTTATCAAAACAGTATCAATCTGGTGACAAGATTTTGTCGATTTTTGCCGATATGACTCTTACCATCAACAAGGGCGAGCGGCTGGCTCTAGTCGGAGAGTCCGGTGCCGGAAAGTCCACGTTGTTGCACCTGTTGAGTGGTCTCGACAGGCCGTCTGAAGGCAAGATATACTTTGGTCAGACAGAGATTACAGCAATGAGTGCGGGAGAACTGGCTGAGTTTCGTAACCGCGAAATTGGGTTTGTTTGGCAGATTCACTACCTGCTGCCAGAGTTTACAGCTTTGGAAAATGTGATGATGCCTTTGTTGATTCGTGGCATCCAATCAAGGGAAGAGTGTAAGGCATTTGCTGAGGCTAGATTGCAAGAAGTCGGACTCAAACAACGGGCTCACCATCGTTCTGGAGAACTGTCAGGCGGTGAGCAGCAGCGTGTTGTGCTTGCACGGGCCTTGGTCACCAAGCCCAGATTTTTATTTGCGGACGAGCCAACGGGCAATCTCGATGAACGGACGGCAGAGATGATCACCTCACTGCTGGCTGAACTTCACAGCGCAAATTCCTTGACGTCGATCTACGTCACACACAATCCCCGCTTTGCCCGCCAGTGCGATCGCGTGATTCGCCTGGAGGCAGGTAAACTTCATTCCGACTCGTACGCTAGCGGCTCCAGTAGCCGCGTTTTTCCAACGGAGGCCGGCCTGAATTTTTAGGCCGTAAGGTTTTCTTATGTTCGAGCGATATACAGAAAAAGCCCGTCGCGTTATCTTCTTCGCCCGCTATGAGGCGTCCCAGTTTGGGAGTCCTTATATTGAGTCTGAGCACTTGCTGCTTGGCCTTTTGCGCGAAGACAAAGCCTTGGCCAACCGCTTCCTTCGGTCGCATGCGGCGATCGAATCGATCCGCAAGCAAATTGAGGCGCACACCACCATTCGCGAAAAAGTATCGACCTCGGTCGATCTGCCCCTTTCGCATGAATGTAAGCGGGTGCTTGCCTATGGTGCCGAAGAAGCCGAGCGGCTCAACCACAAACATATAGGAACTGAGCATTTACTGCTTGGCTTGTTGCGCGAAGAGAAATGCTTCGCCGCAGAAATCCTGCATGAACGTGGTTTGCGTTTGAGTCAGGTGCGCGAAGAAATTGCCCGTTCCAGTTCGGAAAAGGTGTCGTCCAGCCGCCCCAAGGAAAGCTCGCTGCTCAGTGAGTTCAGCCGTGACCTGACTCAGTGTGCCCTCGATGGGTCGATTGATCCACTCATTGGCCGTGATTACGAAACCGAACGCGTGGTTCAAATTCTTTGCCGCCGCACCAAAAATAATCCGGTGCTGATTGGTGAGCCTGGTGTGGGTAAAACAGCAATCGTCGAAGGCCTTGCCCAACGCATTGCCGATGGCGATGTGCCCAGTTTCCTTGCTGACAAACGGATTCTGGCGCTTGATCTATCCTTGATTGTGGCCGGCACCAAGTACCGTGGTCAATTTGAAGAACGCCTGAAAACGATCATGAAAGAGTTGATGGAAAATCAAAATGCCATCATCTTCATCGACGAATTGCATACGCTGGTTGGCGCCGGTTCTGCTGAAGGCTCGCTTGATGCAGCCAACATTTTGAAGCCCGCTCTCAGCCGCGGCGAAATTCAGTGTATCGGCGCAACCACGCCGGCTGAATTCCGCAAGTCGATTGAAAAAGACCGTTCCCTGGAACGCCGCTTCCAGGCTGTAAAAGTTCCACCGCCGAACGAAAAAGACGCGATCAAGATCATGTACGGCATCAAGGAACGTTACGAAAAGTTCCACGCCGTGGCTTATCTCGACGAAGCGATCGAAAGCTCGGTATATGCATCCAGCCGCTTTATTCCAGATCGTTTCCTGCCAGACAAGGCCATCGATTTGATTGACGAAGCAGGTGCGCGCGTAAAACTACGCCAAACCACACTGCCTTCGGAAGTCGCCGATATTCAGAAACGAATTAAGTTCATTGTCCATCGCATGGAAAATGCGATCGCCAATCACGAATTTGAAAAAGCCCGTTTTTATTCGGACGAAGAACGCAAAGAACGTGAGAACTTGCGTCTGCTGCGCGATAAATACAACCTGGACGATACCTCAACCGGAGTAGTAACCAAGGACGATATTGAAGAAGTAGTTGCCCGCTGGACTGGCGTTCCGATGTCGGCAATCAAAGAGGAGGAGCTCAAAAAGCTTCTCCGCATTGAAGAAGAGCTGCACAAACGCATTATCAGTCAGGATAAGGCGATCAACGCATTGTCGCGAGCCATCCGCCGCAGCCGTGCCGGTTTGAAGTCGCCCAAACGTCCGGCAGGTTCGTTCCTATTCCTCGGCCCCACCGGTGTCGGCAAAACCGAAGTGGCCCGCGCCTTGGCTGAATTCCTGTTCGGCAGCGAAAAATCGCTGATCCGCTTCGACATGTCCGAGTACATGGAAAAGCATTCGGTCTCGAAGCTTATCGGCTCGCCTCCCGGCTATGTCGGCTATGAGGAAGGCGGCCAGTTGACTGAGCGCGTGAAGCGTTCGCCGTATTCCATCATCCTGCTCGATGAAATCGAAAAAGCGCATCCGGACATTTACAACATTTTGTTGCAGGTGTTTGAAGATGGTCAGTTGACCGATGGCCTAGGTAATGCGGTTGATTTCAAGAACACTATTATTATCATGACCTCGAATCTGGGTGCGCGCTTCCTTGACAAGAAGTCGCAACTCGGCTTCCAGGGTCCGGCAGCTTCGGGTCTTGGACCGAAGCTGGAAGATCAGGTAATGGGCGAAGTAAAACGCGCCTTTAATCCTGAATTCCTGAACCGCCTTGATGAAATCATTCTCTTCACTGCTTTAAGTGACGAAGATTTGATCAGAATCATGGATCTGTTGGTGGATCAGGTGAATGTGAACCTGGCCGAAAAGCAAATCAAGATTCATCTCACGGTGGAAGCATCGAAGTATATTCTGGAAAAAACCTGTGCTGACCGCAGCTACGGAGCACGTCCGTTGCGACGTGCGCTGCAAAAGTATATTGAGGATCCGCTTTCGGAATCCCTCATTCAGGGTACTCTTCCCCGCCCTGGCGAATTTGAAGTTTACTTGAGTGATACCGGCATCTTCTGCCGTCAGATCAACAAGGAAACCGAAGAAGCCACAGTGGGTGCCGGTGCTCCGGCAGAAGGTTACCAGCCAACCGCGCTTTACACGTTCGTTTAATCTGGAAAGGGGTGCTGCTTCAAACGGCACCCTTCTTCTTTTCATCAAGTAGTAACCCTTCACCAGAAAACGCTATGCTCGTATCTGCATGAACCGCCGTCAATTCCTAGCTGCCACCGTCACCACCTCCGCAAGTTTCGCCGCCCCCTCATCCAAACAGCCCAACATCCTATTCATCTCCGTTGACGACATGAACGATTGGATCGGCTGCCTGCGTGGCTATCCCGGCGTCTCAACCCCGAACCTCGACAAACTGGCCAGTCGTGGCGCACTCTTCGCCGATGCCCATTGCGCATCGCCACTGTGCAACCCCTCTCGCACGGCCCTGCTCACCGGAATGCGCCCCACCACCACCGGCATTTACAACAATGATCAATTCTGGCGCGCCGCTCTCCCTAGCGCCGTCAGCCTGCCTGAATACTTCAAACAAAACGGCTACTACGTCGCTGGTGCCGGCAAGGTTTTCCATCATACGGTTGGCAATAATCCACCCAACCAGTGGAACGAATTCCAACTCCAGGAATTTGACGACCCCTGGTATCGCCGAGCCGAATGGTACCCATGGAACAAAAAAATCCCCGCTCCTGCTGCGGTGCCCTACAACGGCATCAAGAATTTCCAGGGTGAATTCGATTGGGGCGTTCTCCCCAAAGACGAACGCGCCTACGGCGACCAAAAGGCAATCGACTTCGGCATTAGCATACTCAACCGCAAACACAACAAGCCCTTTTTCCTGGCCGTCGGCCTCTGGCATCCGCACATCCCGATGTTCTCGCCGAAGAATTATTGGGACCTCTACCCGGAAGACAAAGTACGGCTTCCTGAAACCCGCGCGGACGATCTGGACGATCTTCCCAAAGCCGCCAAAGAGTTGGCCGCCTTCCGCCGCGAAGAGTTTGACCGCATACTAAAAGAGGGTAAGTGGAAGGAAGGAGTACACGCCTATCTCGCTGCCATCTCGTTTGCCGACGCCATGATCGGCCGCCTGCTGGACGCTCTCGACAAAAGTGCTCACAAACAAAATACAGTAATCATGTTTTGGTCCGATAACGGCTGGCACCTTGGCGAAAAGCAGCATTGGCACAAATCCACACTCTGGCAGCGTGCAACTCATGTGCCTGTAATCATTGCTGGCGAACCCGTAAAATCTCCCGGCGTTACCCGCAATCAAACGGTAAGCCTGCTTGATCTTTATCCGACGCTGGTCGATTTATGCGGCTTGCCCAAGAAGCCTGATCTCGAAGGCACCAGCCTCGTACCTTTGCTCCAGAATGCGCAAGCCAAGCGCGATCCAGTAGTCTCAACTTATCTGCCCGGCAACCACGCCGTCGTTTCCCAGCGCTGGCGCTACATCCGCTATCACGATGGCGGTGAAGAATTGTATGATCGCAAGGCCGATCCCAACGAATTCACCAACCTTGCCGGTCTTAGCAAGCACACGAAGCTGAAACAATCGATGGCCCGCTTCATGCCCAAGACCTCAGCACCGCCCAAGCCCAACCGTAACGTGTATGATTTCGATTTCGCCACATATACATATAAACTAAAATGATGAAATTAGAGGCCGCTATTTTTAATGCTTCTACCGTTGATTGCGGCGTCAGTGGACGATTGGCCGCGATGGCGCGGGCAAATGGATATCGGCGTTTCCCAGCACGATGGCGGTAAAAGATTGTAGGATCGCAAGGCCGATCCCAACGAATTCACCAACCTCGCCGGTGTTGAAAAGCACACGAAGTTGAAACAAACCATGGCCCGCTTCATGCCAAAACCTCAGCTCCGCCCAAGCCCGACCGTAACCTGTAGGATTTCGATTTCGCCCCATATACAGATACACTAAAATGATGAAATTAGGGGCCGCTATTTTAATGACTCTGCCGCTGTTTGCGGCGTCAGTGAACGAATTGGCCGCGATGGCGCGGGCCCATGGATACCGGCGTTCTCAGCACGATGGCGGTAAAGGATTGTAGGATCGCAAGGCTGATCCCAACGAATTGACCAACCCCTCCGGTTTAGAAAGCACACGAAGTTGAAACAAACCATGGCCCGCTTCATGCCAAAACCTCAGCTCCGCCCAAGCCCGACCGTAACCTGTAGGATTTCGATTTCGCCACATATACAGATACACT
>JBBRJC010000131.1:0-8519 GCA_038220135.1 Bryobacterales bacterium
GGGAACAGCAACAACTTTTGTGGCAGCAGCAGTGGTGAGACGAACTTGAACAAACATGCCGGGCCGCAACCGGCTATCAGCCTTGGTTGGCCGCGCTTCAGCACTAAGTGTACGGGACTTTGAATCAAGCATCGGATTCAACTGTTGAACAGTCGCGGTAAACGTTTCGCCGGGGATCGCATCGGTAGTAAAACGTAGAGGAGTTCCGGCTTTAAAGGTGGCAGCGTCTGATTCCGGCACTTCCAAGCGAAGGCGCAAGGGATAATTTTTTACCAGCGTCATGATCGGGGTATTCTCCTTCATGTATTGGCCAGGCGAGGCCATTCTGGCGGCAACAGTGCCATCGAAGGGGGCGCGAACCTGAGTATCGCTTTTATGTTTTTCGGCCATGCGTAAATCGGCTTTGAGCGATGCGATGCCGGCCCATTGGGTGCGCATTTCATCACGGGCAGCAGCAACGGCTTCCTCGCGGGCACGCATGCCCTTTTCAAGTTCGGTATAGCGTTCGCGTGCAATATCACCTGATTTCACGAGCTTTGCCGCAGAGTCGAATTTGCTACGAGCATCTTCCAGTTGAGCCGTCGCTTGCCGTATGGCAGGAGTTGAGTCCGGGACGGCATTGAAATTTTGCGGGTCCAGGCCGAGCCGGGCCAGCGTTTGAGAAATGGCGGCGCGCTTACGTTCGATGTCGATGGAAAATTGAGTGGGCTCGATTTCGGCAAGCACTGTACCTTTTCGGACAGTTTGACCGAAGTCGGCATTCACTCTGGCAATGCGGCCGGCAACTTCTGAACTGATGGAAACGGTTTCGTCAGGCTGCAATGAGCCAGTGACGAAGATAGAGCGTTCCACGGAACGGGATTCAGCAGTAACGGTTTTAACGACGGGTGGTTCAGCAACGGGGATTTGGGCAGCTTTCTTTTCAGCAGCCTTCTTTTCACCGGAGCATGCGGCTAGAAATATGAACAGGAGTAGGAGAGCGGAGCGTTGGATCATTTGGTTATTCCATGTAAGAAAATATCGACCATACCTTCGATGGCTTTTTTTCGCGAGGTTTTAGAAATCGAAAACCCGAAGTGCAGGTCATAAATAAAATATTGATTGATCATGCCGAGAAAAACGCGCGCGGCCGCAGCCGGATCACAAGCGCGCAGTTTGCCTCGGTCGATGTCGGCTTGAAGCCGCTTCATCAACATGGTGTGAAAGGGCTTCATATGATGCTCGAAATTGAGTTGAGCCAAGTCATGCCCTTCGAGCGCACTGAACAGGACGAGGCGAGAGTAGTTTGGATTCTTGTCAAGAAACCGGACAATGGTATCGGCAATCAGGTGAATGAATTGCGGGGCTTCCAGGTTAGAGGCGAAGGCTTCGTCGATACGGCGGGTAAGGGAAGGATTCGAGGCAGCAGTCTGTTCCAGGATCGCGGCATAAAGCTGGCGTTTATCGGCGAAGTGCTCGTAAAGAACTGGTTCAGACACGCCACAGGCTTTAGCCAATTCGCGGGTGGTGACGCCGCGAAATCCGCGTTCGGAAAACAGGTGGGTGGCTGCGGTGACGATGGCCTGGCGGCGTTCATTGGCCGGTAATTTTTTCCGTGGTTGCATTACAGTTGCCTCACATTAGCACTCACTAACATAGTGCTCACTAACCTAGCAAACACTAGGTTACCATGTGAACCACCCACCTGCAATGCTGTCGTGATATGTTGAAGGTTGTAGAGTGTTCTCACGGCATCATAGAAAGACACGGATTCTTTTCGCGCTATCAGACGTAGCTCTGGTTACGCTCGCGTTTTGGCTTGCGTATCAAACGCGAGCAGCGGTGCCCGGGTTTGAACGTTCATTCTTTTTAGATTCCTCACTGCGGCTGTTGGTCGCAATTATTGGTGCAGTTTCCTGGGTATTGGCCGGGCGTTGGTTTGCGGTATATGATCGGCTTGATTCTGCTGAAGCGCTGGTGATTATCCGGGACGCTCTGAAGCAATCATTCGCCGCCATTATCACCGTTGTACTGATTCAATTTGCTTTACGGCTGGATTTGAGCCGCGCGTTCCTGCTGTTGTATGGTGCGGCGGCGGCGATTCTGCTGATTTTATTCCGGCTGAATGCCCGTGTTTTCTACGGGCGCATTCGCGAAACGTTCGGTGCCGTTGTCCACGTGATGATTGCCGGAGACGGGGACCGGGCGTTGGAACTGGCGCGAATGGTTAAGCAATCCTCTCGATATGGGTTCCGGCTGGTTGGCTTTCTGAGTCTCAATCCCAGCGCAAGCCAACTGGAGGGACAACCGGTTTTCAGAACATCGCAATTGAATGAACTGCTGCGGACCCAGGTGATCGACGAGATTCTATTCGCTGTGCCTGCGGCAGAACTGGCTGGGCTTGAGAGCACGCTGCTGCTTTGCGACGAAGAGGGGGTGCGGACGCGTTTGGCGTTGGACTTTTTCCCTCATGTGAATAGCGCAATGTCGTTGGACCAATTGGGCGCTGTTCCGATGCTGACTTTTTCGGCAGCCCCGCACGACGAGTTTCGGCTTGTGATCAAGCGCGCCGTCGATGTGATTTTAGGCACCTTGGCTTTGCTGGTTGTTTCTCCGCTGATCCTGATCATTGGGACTTTGATTCGGCTTACTTCGCCTGGGCCGGTGATTTTCAGTCAGCAACGCTGTGGGCTGAACGGGCGACGGTTCACTTTTTACAAATTTCGTTCGATGTGCTACGACGCCGAAGCGATGAAAGAGGCGCTGGCACATCTTAATGAGAAGCAGACGGCATTCAAGATCGCAAATGACCCAAGGCTGACCGGTGTGGGCCGTTGGCTTCGCAAATTTTCGATTGATGAATGGCCGCAGCTGTGGAATGTTGTGCGCGGTGACATGTCACTGGTAGGCCCACGTCCAGCGGTGCCGCAAGAAGTGGAACAATATAAGGGATGGCAGCGACGCAGGCTTCGCATGCGCCCCGGGCTAACCTGCCTGTGGGCAATTTCAGGCCGCGACAAGTTGGACTTCGATACCTGGATGCGGCTTGACATGGAATACATTGATCGATGGTCGCTGGCACTCGATTGGGAAATTATTTTGAAAACCATTCCACAAGTAGTTACGGGCAAAGGAGCGCATTAACCTGATGCAACTCATACCTTCGCAGGAAGAAGTCCTGGCATTGTTGCGAGAAACCGGCGCACTTTGCACTGGGCATTTCATTTATCCAAACGGTTTGCATTCTGATCTTTCATTGCAAATACCGATGGCTTTCCGGCATTATCAACATGCCAAAGTTTTAAGCGTGGGATTAAGCCGGCTGATTCGCGCAAATCCGGAATTACGGGCGTCCATTTCCGAGTTGTCGATTGTTTGCCCCGCTACTGGTGGGCTTCCTGTGGCATTTGGCGTTTGTGAAGCGTTGCGAGCGAGACGGGTTTATTGGGCGGAACGAGAAAATGAAGATGAGCCATTACACTTCCGGCAATTCCAGAGCGTGGAACCTGGGGAAAAAGTACTACTGGTGGACGATATTTTGCGGACGGGCAAGAAGTTGCGGCAGTTGAAGGAATTGGTTGAAGATTCGGGCGGCAAGGTTATGGGGCTGGCTGTGATCGTCAATCAGATCAATCCGGAAACACCAGATTTCAAGTTGCCGCTTTACTACTTGGCAAAACTGGATGCACTTTATTTTGTGGGTGAGGCGGAAGCGGCGGGGAAGTTTACTGACGAGCCGATCCGGCTTTGGGTTTGACGCCGCATTTTACGTGGGCGTTTGAGCCAGATAACTCGATCCAATGGGTGAGCGGCTTAGAAGTGGAGAACCTCAACCGAGAAGTGACCGCGAGGAAGCGGTCAGGCCGTGGCTTGAAAACTCGTCCTCGATGAATAGCGCCATGGGCTAGTCCGGCTCGTCGATTAATTCCCGAAGAGCGTTACTCACATTTTCGTCCTTCCTAAGCCAACGGGTGCTTCGATCCGCGCCTAGCGTTTCCGATCAGGTACCTCGCTTGTCCATTGGTTTAGCGCGCGGCTGGCGTACGATTTGAACTCGTTCAAGATTTTCTCCGGCCGGCTCCATGCCTCCCATATATGTGCATATTGTTGGACCTGACGTGCGACATTTGCAGGTTCCAGCCCCCCTCTAGATGCCCGCCAACTAGAGGGGGTTCCGATCCACCGATCCCGATTCGTGGCCGTGTAAGCGAGCCCCATGTCAGGCGAAGGTAATGAGGTGCCTCTAAGCCCGCTCCCTTGCAGTCGCGGATCGGTAGGGCTCGGATCGGGAAGGCTCGGGTCGGTAGGGCTCGGGTCGGTAGGGCTCGGATCGGTAGTGCTCGGATCGGTAGGGCTCGGGTCGGTAGGGCTCGGATCGGTAGGGCTCGGGTCGGTAGGGCTCGGGTCGGTAGGGCTCGGATCGGTAGAGCTCGGATCGGTAGAGCTCGGATAAGTATGGCGCATCCCTGCGATCAGATTTTCGCGAGTTGCCTGCATCTTTTCGAACCATCACTTTGATGTCGCGCACCGTGATCTAAAAGCCGCCGATACCCAAGACGAACTATAATCTAAGCAGTGGCCAACAACTCTGTTGCCCGGCAGCGTGTTACGCCCGCCGAGTTGGAGCAAGCCGTACGGCACCTGCTCCACACTTCCAAACAACCCATTCTTGAAGAACCAGGCGAGGAGCCGTTTCCTTTGAGCGAGGGTCAATTTGACATTGAGGTGAAGCTGAGCCACCTGGTGCTGACGGTGTGGGACGACGCCCGTACACTCAGTCGCAGAGCCGTTGATATTGTGGACCAGCGAGCGGGGCGGTTGAAGTTGGCGATTGAAAAATTTGGCGGCAAGCCTGGTTTCATCACACTGTACGATCAAGCCCGGCCGTCGAACGTGGAATTGCCCCGGCACGGGCGGAGGCTCATCTTCCGTGAACAACTTCGCTTGATGATGCGGCGCGAACTGGCTGGATGGAAGCTGGAATCGCTTTCGTCGGAAATGGATTTGGAGCACTCCTTAAGCCCCAAGTTTCCTCGCGCTTTTTTGCGTCAAGGTAAGCAGGCTTGGGCGGTGATTGCATGTCCGCCTGATTGCCTTGCTCCCGATGAAGTGTTGACCTATGGACTGCTGTGGCTGGACTATTTGCGGCGGCGGGAACGCCAACTGGTTATTCACGGGCTGACGTTGTTTCTGCCTCACGAAAATGCGTCTGTGGTGGCTGCCCGTCTAAGATGGCTGGATAGAACCGTGGCCCAGTACCGGATGTTCGTATTCGCCCCTGATTTTTCTGCGCAGTTGGCCGACCCTGCCGATTGGGGCAATATTTCTTCGCATCTCAATGTCTGCCGGCGGCCACTGGAGGAGACGCAGACGGCCACTTCGGATCTGGTTGAACGGATTCTTGCATTGGATGGTGTTGAGGGAGTTGAGCCGGGTAATGGGTTGCTGAGCCTTCGCGTGGCGGGTTTGGAATTTGGCGTATTTGCTGGCGGCCAACTGGATTTCGGCATCAACGCAAAGCAGACCGTGACCAATCATCACTGGCACGAAATTGAAGCTACCGTTCGGGAGCTTTGCCGAATGCGAAGTGCTTCGGCCGATGACAGGCAAAACCCCATTTACCAACGGCAACCGGAACGATGGCTTGAAGCGCAAGTGCGGCGGCACATTGCCAGGCTAGAGCCGTGGCTATATAGCAACCCGATTTACGGACAAGTGCCAGCATTCACGGCACGTGATCGCGGAATTATTGACCTGCTAGCGGTTGACCGTGCTGGCCGCCTGACTGTGATTGAGTTGAAGGCTAGTGCCGATCCTCATTTACCGTTGCAGGCGCTTGATTATTGGATGCGTGTAGAGCATCATGCGGCGCTTGGTGAATTTTCCGGGCTTGGGTTTTTTCCTGGAATTGTGCTGCGCGCGCAGGCTCCGAAGCTGCTATTAATTGCACCGGCTTTGGAATTTCACCCAACCACGGAAACCTTATTGCGCTTTTACGCATCCACAGTGGAGGTGGAGCGCATAGGCGTCGGGTTAGAATGGCGACATAGGCTGCATGTGCTGTTCCGGCTGGCCGGGGCTCAATCTGCGACCTCATTTGCGGAGACCACGTGAACAAGTTTCTTTCAACTATCGGAAAAGCGATCTCGAAATTGAACCCGGGGGAGGTTCGGCAAATTGCCGAACGGCCTGTGCATATTGGCCTTGGTGCTGAGCACGATTTCCGGTTCGCGGAAATGCGTCGGTTCCTGTTGCCAGATGGCATGACCAAGGATCGGATGAAAGAGTCGGCGGCCCATATTTACGAACTGAAGCCAACCATTATTGAACCGCAGTACGACATCGATATTTACGAAAGCGGTGTACCGCATCCCAAGCACGGGTTCAGCTATTACCCACAGAATCCGGAACGAACGATTGCCCAGATTTTGGAGAGGAAGGAAGACTTGGGATTGCCGCTGGCGAGGCAATTTCCCGTTTTTCGTCCGATGGTGGTGGACACGATTGTGCAGAGCATCTGTCAGGAAAACGCGATGTTCGCAATTATGACGGCTTTGCCGAATATCATACCCGGGATGGCGCTACCCATGGCGGCGGGCGAATTTGCCAGTGATACGGCGATTTTGACGATGAACCAGATGCGGATGGCGTTCATGATGGCGGGTGCCAGCGACCGGCCGATTGGGTATCGGGAGCAGAAGTCGGAAATTGCTTCGGTGATTGCCGGGGCGTTTGGTTGGCGCGCGGTGGCGCGGGAGTTGGTGGGGAAGATTCCATTTGGCGGCGGTATTATTCCGAAGGCTGCCATTTCTTATGCGGGTACGTGGGTGGTTGGAAAGTCGCTGGAGCGGTTGTACAGGATGGGAATTGGATATAGCCGCAAGGAGCGGCATGAGATTTACGATCAGGGGATGGAGAAGGGGAAGAAGGTTGCGCTGTTTTTGATGGATAAAGTGCGGGGAAAGGCTAGCTGATTGATGTGACTTTCAATCAGTTGGAGGGAACCTGGATCCGAAGAGAGCTATGAAGTTTCTGCTGCTTCAGGGTTTGCAAAACTGACATCAAGCAAAATATTTGTTATTGCAACATTTGCCTTCCGAGTGATAACAAAAAGTTTGCGATGAGGAACGCACGATGATCATGGCTCAATGGATCATTGGAGGCCATAGTCCTGAACTGGGGACTAGCGATTCGGACGGCTAGCACCAAGAAGCACTCCTCCGGAATACCCATTCTTGGTGCGGTCGATTACGGGTTTGCGTTTTCGATCCTAGGTGCGATCTACCTGAGCTTGTTTCGTTCGGGGAGTCAGGAAACACAACGCCAGGATGGAGCAACGAGTGCAGTTTGGGCTATCACTTGTGGCAAGCCACGCCGACAGCGTTCCGTCGCCCCACTTCGAACTTCAGAGCGCAGAAAGCAGCTTGGAGCAAATGAATCGGGCCGAGGGTGCGGCGAAAGGTGTGGGCGTAGGGATGAGCAAACTTCCAGGCAAAACCGCAGCGCAAGTTGGGCCGGGTAGTCCACCAACGATTGGCATCTATTTGCAGGTTTTAACGAGGCGTTGTTCTTCGATCATCAATCTTAGCGCCTCGAATGCTTGGGTACCGTCAGTTACCTCACCCCGATTAGCCTGGTTAATTCCGATTTGAAGATCAGCCTTCAACTGCTGAATCGCCTCGTCGCGATCCTGCTCCTGCTGTTGAGAAGGTGCAATGCTTCGCGAACTACTTCGCTCATCGATTGGTAGCGGCCAGACTTTACACAACTCTGTAGAAAGGAATCCTGTTCAGGAGTGATTGAAATACTGACAGTGCTTGGATTGGCCATAACCGAGAAATACACTGTTTTACTGAGTGAGTCAAAAATACCCCAAGCTAAGATCTACGAATCGTGATTTCCCGAGCGCCCTACTGCACCGTTGCAGTGGGCATGGTCAACCCAAAGCGGGCATATTCGGTACGGCCATTACTCAACGCTACAACCACAAGCCCCATGCCGAGATCTTCAAAATAGATAATACTTCCCATTGAACCATCTATCAGGTAAACGCCGTGAATCATTTGCGCTTCTGGAATCGCCACCAGCTGTGCCATTTTAGGCGCTGTCTTTCTCCTCAGCATCTGATCGCACGTGAGGGTGACAATGCCCATTAAGCGCGGATTTTCGACCGCAGTTCCCATCTCCATGAAGCCTGGACGGCCTACCCAGTTGTCGAGGAATTTATCCCAGAACTCACTGAACTTTTTGGCTTTTGCGAATTCCTTTTTCAGCTCATTAAATTCTTCAATTGTGGGAGTACCTTTGGGCATATCGAAATCATCCTCGCTACTACTGATAATTTGAAAACTGCCTCCAGTGTATTCCACTCTCTAACAAAGTTAAACTAGAGCAAGAATGCCACTAGTTGAAGGATCACCGGAAAGTGCCGTCCGCGTGGTGATTTATGAAAATCTGCAGTGCGGCGATTGCCTCGCGTTGCGGCACATGCTGGACCATGAAATTCTGCTCCAGTTTGCAACAACGGTGGCGTTTGAGCA
>JBBRJC010000132.1:0-8480 GCA_038220135.1 Bryobacterales bacterium
CCACAAAATCTCCTTCCCTGAACCCGATAGACCCGGAGAGCCGATACTATGCGCCGCAGTAAGATCCTACTGATACTGGCAGGTCTGACTCTCTGGGCCCAGACAGTTGAACTGGTGCCGGTCATTTCGAAACCAACCTCGCGGCTCATTGAACTGCCGGGAGAGTTCCAACCGTTCCAGATCGTTTCGATACACGCCAAAGTTCGTGGCTACGTGGAACGCGTGCTAGTGGATCGGGGCAGCGTCGTGAAACCAGGACAACTGCTCGCTACGCTCACCGCTCCCGAAATGCAGGCGCAGATCGCCGAGGCGGAGTCGCGGGTCGAAGCCGCCGGGGCGGACAGGGTGCAGGCCGAGGCGCAATTGTCGGCTGCGCAGAGCACCTACGATCGTCTGAAGAAGGCGGCGGAGACACCGGGCGCAATCGCCGGCAATGAGCTGACTCAGGCCCAAAAGCAAGTGGAGGCGGCCCAGGCGCTGGTTGAGTCCAAGCGGCAGGCCGGTGTAGCCGTGCAAGCCGCGGTACGGGCCCAAAAGGACTTGGAAGCATACCTGCGAATCACAGCCCCGTTCGCCGGTATTGTGACGGACCGGCTGGTCCACCCCGGTGCGCTAGTTGGGCCTGGCGCCGACCCCGTGATGCTGGTGATCCAGGAGGTGTCGCGACTACGGCTCGTCGTGGCCGTTCCGGAAGAGGACATAGGCGGGATGGTGAAAGGCGCACGTCTAGAGTTCCGCGTTCCCGCCTACCCCGAACGAAGCTACTCCGGAACGCTGGCGCGAATCTCGCATGCGCTCGATCAGAAAAGCCGGACCATGGCGGTGGAGTTAGACGTCGTCAACCGGGATGGTTCGCTTTCGCCCGGAATGTATCCGTCCGTAAAATGGCGGGTCCGAAGCTCACGGCCGGCTTTGCTGGTGCCGAGAACCAGCGTCGTTGCGACGACTGAGCGGACCTTCGTGATACGCAATCAAAACGGGAAGGCGGAATGGGTCAATGTCGCTAAAGGCGCACCGGACGGCGATCTGATCGCGGTCTCAGGCAATCTACAAGCCGGCGATATGGTGGTTCGCCGCGCGACCGACGAAATCCGCGAAGGCAAGCCGCTCAAGCGTTAACGGGCGGGCCTTACTTCGTCAGAAATGGCCAGTGCGGCACTGCCTTGAACCCCAGGCGCACGATCATGATCGCGACCACGCAGGCAACCAGGAAGAGGGCCACTCCGAGTGCGAGGAAGATCTTCTTCCACGGCGGCGATTTGCCTTCGCGGCGCAACACCACCAGGAAGCCCGCGAAGACGCCGACGAAGTACAGCAGCGTCATGGGCACGGCAAACAGCATCAGGTTGAAAACGTCGGGCGTGGGGGTCACGATTGCGGCGATGATCACGATCCCGAGAATCGCGTAACGCGAATGCCGGATCAGGAAGCGGGGAGACGCCAGATGCAACAGCGTCAGCAGGAAGATCAAGACCGGCATCTCGAACACGATTCCGACGCCCAGCGTCACGTTTACAAACAGGTCGAAGTACTCGGTAATGGTGACCATCGGCTGGACGCTGTTGCTCATGCCGATACCGAGGAGAAACTCGAGACCATAGCGGAAGGCGAGGAAATACGCAAACAGTCCGCCGCCGATGAAGAGGCCCGCCGAGACCAGGATGAAAGGCGCGGCCCAGCGGCGCTCGCGTTTGTAGAGACCGGGGGCGATGAACGCCCAGGCCTGATACACAATCCAAGGTGAAGCGATGAAGATCGAGCACAGCAAAGGCAGCTTGACCCAGATGATGCTGAAGCCCTCCATCGGCACGGTCATCACCAGCCGGGGCGGCACTACCTTCAGGTGCTCCAAGGCAACCTTGGCGGGTTCTTCGATGATGTCCCACAATTTGCCGGCGAAGATCAGGGCGAGCAGAAAGGCAACGCCCAAGCCCATGAGCATGCGGACAAGACGGGTCCGCAGCTCCTCGAGGTGCTCGAGGAACGACATCCGCAGCATGCCCTCGTCGTCGCCATCGTCATCGTCATCCTCCGTGGATGGGGGCGCAGGTGGCGGCGGCTTGGTGGGAATGCCGGCGGGCCGGACGGCGAGCTCCTGGGACGGCGGCAGAACCTCCGGCTCTACGGCGACGGTTGTGGGCGGGCTGTAAACGGCGCCAAAATCATCGCCCCCGGGATGTGCGTGCGATGACGGAGGCTCCCCGGAAGGCGGAGCCCCGCCCTGCTTCTCATCGTCCATTTATGACTACTTTAATAGGCCTAGCTGTTGACCGGATGCGCTTCCGTGGCGGGTTGCCCGAGTGGGGTGAGTATCTACCCCCGGCTGGGAACCCCGCGCGACGGTTCCGCTGGGTGCGGTCTCGTGCGGGACCTGGGTTTCAGCGCCCTGAGTTGCGGGTTCGCTTACTGTGGTTGGACTGGCTGCGATGGCATCGTGCGAACCGGCGTTGTACGCGCCGGACTCGTCGTAATAATTGGAGGAGTCGTAGGAGTTATGAATATCCGTCGTGTAGCTACGGGTAACTTCCTTAATGGACTCACTTTCCTTTTCCAGCTCTCGCATGTGGTGATCGAATGTAGCCTTGAGCTCGCTCTGTGCCCGGCGAAACTCGGTGATCGCTTTGCCGATCGTCTTGCCCAACTCCGGCAACTTCTTGGGGCCGAAGAGGACCAGGGCGACCAGGAAAATAACAATCATCTCCTGCACACCCACGGGACCCATTTACAGATGAACCTCCAAACAACTTCATCATAGCAGGTGCTTCGGACCGAAACGCGGAAGCCACGCGGAATTCCGCGCGAGAAGCGGCGTGCGGGGCGACGCTCTCCTGCTACTCTTCCTGAAATGCGTAGGCGATCGCGAACCGCGCATGGGGAGCAGCCAGCGGTGCCACGCTCTCCTGTTCCGTATAGATCGCGATTTCCGTGTACTTGCCGAAGTGGGGTTCCCGATGCACCATCAACCGGCGGCCATTCACATCGAGCACCCAATAATCCGGGATGCCCGCGCGGGCGTAGAGAGCCGCTTTGGTCTTCAAATCGGTTGCCAGCGTCGAATCGGCGATTTCGACTATAAGATGCAAGTCCGGGGGCCCAGGGTTGACGGTACGGAAGGTTGAAAATGCCCGCTTTAGGACGATGATGTCGGGCTCAGGCTCGCTCGTGGGATTATCCTGGGGCGCTACGTCGATGGGCACTTCAGTACTCACGAATTTCCAGCCGAACACTTCCTGCAGCCACAGGCGCAGCCAAGCTAAGGCATTCGAATGCGGCCGATATTTAGGCCCTCGGTCGATCAGATCTCCTTCGAGCAATTCGCGATCCCGCTGGTCCAGCACCTCCGTAGCTTCGAGGACGGCGCGGTCTGCCCGAGTCCAGCGCTTGCGCTCCGATGGAGACGGGGCTTCAGTCAAGACAGTTGGCATAAGTGCGCTCAAGTATCATTTTACACAGGGTACACGCTGCCGCAAAAATCACGTCATAATATTGAACATGCAGATATCCCGGCGCCGGAGCCAGGGCGGCTTCTCGCTTATCGAGTTGTTGATCGTTATCGCGATCATTTTGACGATTTTGGCGGTTGCCTTGCCCAAGGTTAACCAGGCGCGAATGAGCGCCAACGAGCTTGCGGTGACAAAGCAGATTGGCACTATCCATACGGCGCAGGCGCAGTACAATTCGCAATTCGGTAAATTTGCAGTGGCAATGTCTGAACTTGGACCGCCACCCAGTGGTGCGGCTTCAGCCAGTGCTGCCGACTTGATGCCTTCCGATTTGGCGACGGGCAAGAAGAACGGCTACACGTTTCAACTGCAGGGTACTCCGGGCGGGTACACTATTAATGTAAACCCGGATTCGTTCAACGGTACGGGGCGGCGCAGTTTCTATTCCGATCAAAGTCTGGTTATCCGAAACAATTGGGGGCCGGAGCCGGCTTCGCCTTCAAGCCCGGAAATCAAGTAGCGACTAATGGTCACGGCGATTTTATTGGCAATGTTGCAATTGCCGCAAAACCCATCGCCAATGACCGAATCCACACGAGATCATATAAGGTTGCAGCAGGCGGAGCGGCCGGGCACGCGGCATACATTATCACTTGGCATATTGCTGGTGCCGCCGGGAAAAGCGAGAATCCGTCCGCTGGTGGTGCATTTTCATGGTGCGCCGTGGGTGGCGGAAACAGCGGCGGCGAAGTGGCGCAAAAGTGCGGCCACGCTTGCGGTTCAGGTTGGCTCTGGCTCTGCGGTTTACCAAAAAGCGATCGGCACAGGTGAGCGGTTCAGGAGACTGCTTAACGAGGCTGAAGGTCAATGCGCTTGCGTTTTCAAACCCGTTTACGTTACATCGTTTAGTGCTGGCTACGGAGCTATCCGGGAAATATTGCGGGACCAAGAGAGTGTCAAAAGAGTGGATGGCGTCATACTTGCCGACAGTTTGCATGCCAGCTACACTACTGGCGATAAACCCGGGTCTGTGGATGGTGCGGGGCTGGAACCTTTTTTGAGCTACGCGCGCCTGGCGGCGGCTGGCAAGAAGCGCATGCTGGTGGCGCACTCCGAAGTATTTCCTGGAACCTACGCATCCACTACGGAAGCCGCTGGTTATTTGTTGGAACAGTTGCACATTCAGCGCAAGCCGGTCTTGCGTTGGGGTGCACTGGGGATGCAGCAGGTTAGCAATGCACGCAAGGGGCGCTTTCAATTGCGTGGATTTGCTGGCAATTCGGCACCGGATCATGTTGATCATTTCCATGCTTTGTTCGCCTGGCTTAAAGCGCTTTAGCTACTATTCCGCGCGAAAATGGTCGCGTTTAAATTATGAACTTAAGTCGGTTCCAAGTTGCCGCCTCCTGGCCTGGAATACGAGCATCTCGCCTGATGGTTTAAGTTCACGAAACATCAAAATGAGGCGTTTTGGCCATTTTGAGGCAATAACGCCATCTATGATGGAGTCGGAAAGTGCGTTGAACCCCTGTGTTTAGGAGTTTAGCTATCGGACGATATTACACGATTGAACTGCGGTGCCTGTATTTCTTCGCTCTTTTTTGACCACATACGGTCATGTGCCACTCTAACAGGCAGAATTTGGGCTTGTTGGTGGACAGGTGCAGCTTCCTGCTTCTGCTATTAACTCTTTTAGTTTGAAATATATGAGCCGGCTACATGCTGCGATGGACTCGAATGGTCGTCCGCTTGCAATAGTCAATGTGCGGTCGCATGAAGTGCTACCGGGATAAAAGACAGAATAGGAAAGCCAAGTCATGTCCATCATGCCATTAGTAAATCCAGTCGTAACACTTATCATCGTTGGTGTTGCGTTGTGGCTAATCAACAACTACATCCCGGCTTGCAATCGCAACACCTCCCCCGTTCGTACGTCTGGAGTTGAAGGGTCGAAGCTTTCAACTCCAGACGCCTTTAATCAGGACAGTAAAAATCTTACTACTAGGAAAGAATCATGAATCAAGAACAAATCGCAGGTAACTGGAAGCAACTGAAGGGTTCACTTCAGGAGAAATGGGGTAAGTTCACTAATGACGACCTGGATGTAATTCAAGGTCAAAGTGAACAGCTGAGTGGCAAGCTGCAGGAACATTACGGCATGGCCAAAGAAGAAGCAGAAAAGCAGGCTAAAGCATTTTGGGAATCAGCCAAGAACGTAACAAAGTAGTTTGTTCGATAAGGCCTCATTGATAAGGAAATCCTATGAATACCCGTCAACTTTGTATTTTGGTGCCCATGTTGATTGCCAGTTTCAGTGCAAATGCCGCTGAACCCAATGCGAAAAACAGGCGGATCTATAAGGAAGTTCGTCACGAGTTAGTCATGCTTCCTTACTATGGGGTTTTTGATAACTTGGCCTACGCGATAACTGGTAATACAGTTACCTTGTCAGGCCAAGTTACAAGGCCCACGCTCAAAGACGATGCAGAGCGTGCTGTGAAGGGCATTGAACGAGTATCCAGGGTCATCAATAATATTGAAGTCCTGCCACTGTCTCCCAACGATGACAGGATTCGCGTGGATGTTGCTCGTGCGATCTACCGCCATAACGGGCTGGATCGCTATTCTTTGCAGGCTGTTCCGTCAATTCACATTATTGTCAAAAACGGAAACGTTGTGTTGGTAGGGGTAGTCGCCAATCAAGGTGACAAGGACATTGCCAATATTCAAGCCAACTCCGTTTCCGGTGTCTTTTCGGTGGTGAATCAACTGAATTTGGAGGAAAAACAATGAAGCTAATACTATGTGTGGCAACGTTTGCTATCTCATCATTGATGGGTCAAGACAAGCCTGTTGCTCCCGATAATACCAAAGTCAACGAAAGAGATCGTGCCAAGGGTGCAGTTACTGCTGGTTCGCAGAAAATGAACGCAGGCGACCGCGAATTGACGCGAAAGATCCGTAAGTCAGTTTACGACGATAAGAAACTCTCCACTAGCGCGCATAATGTCAAGATCATCTCTCAAGATGGTGCAGTTACGTTGCGTGGACCTGTCAAGACCATGGCGGAGAAGGAATCAATTGCGAGCAAAGCGATGGCGATTGCCGGGAAAGACAAAGTAACTAACGAAATCGAAGTAATGGCGCCGAAGAGCTAATCGATCCCAGTTCAATCTTTAAAAAGTAATTTAGGAGAAATCAATCATGGCTAAGAATACTGCCGTTTTCGGCATTTATAAGACACAAGAAGGCGCATCGCGCGGCGTTGAAGCATTGCGTGCCGCCGGGTTTAGATTGACCGATGTTTCCGCTTTGATTCCCGCGAATTCTGGCACCAAAGATATCGCTCACGAATTGAATACAAAAGCCCCAGAGGGTACAGCTGTTGGCGCAACTTCCGGCGCAGTTTTGGGCGGAGCACTTGGTTGGCTTGCCGGAATTGGTTTGTTGGCTATCCCTGGCCTTGGACCATTTATTGCTGCCGGTCCAATTATGGCGGCACTCGCAGGCATTGGTGCCGGCGCTGTCACAGGTGGCGTGGTTGGTGGTTTGACTGGCCTCGGAATGCCGGAATACGAAGCCAAGCGTTATGAAGGTCTGATCAAGAATGGCGGCACGCTGCTTTCCGTTCACTGCGACGATTCCGATTGGGCTGACCGCGCTAAGAAGATTTTGGAAGCCACTGGCGCAGAAGACATCGCATCGCAATCTGAAGCATCTGCGGATACCTCTGTAACTGATCGTCCTATGATCCGTTCCACCCACGCTTAGTCCGCAAAACTTACACTGACAATCCCAATTGCGGGTGTTCCCCTTCAAATCCTAGGGCGGTCGTTTTTACCAAAAAGTTTCCGCCCAATTTTTTTATGAAGACAAATTTAGAGTTGTGTGTAAGAATCAATTTCTAAGGAGATAGAAAAGTTTATATGAAACACTTAAGTTGGTGGCTTCTCACGGTGGTTTTTACCACGTCGGCTTGGTGTGCACCCGTCTGGGTGGATCTAAAATCTGCCATATATTTCGGGCTTCTTGGCGGAACAATATCCAACACCGGTACTTCGCTGGTTATGGGAAATGTTGGTGTTAAGGATGCGACCGGTACGATTACAGGATTCAATCCAACAGGTACGACGGTTGGTGGTGTTGTGATGGCTCCGGGTACTCCACAATCGACCGTAGCCTATATGGATTTTGTCTCTGCCTTCAATGCCGGACAGCTTTTGGCGTCAACTCAAACTTACGCTGATCTCTCGATGAACCGCACATTTGTGGGCAATAATGTCTACACGTTTTCCCAGCCGAATATCTCCAGTACCACGGGTATCAATTTAACTTTCGATGCTCAAAACGATCCCAATGCTGCTTTTGTGATTCGTACCGACGGGGCATTGACTGTGAATGGTTCGATGAACTTCATCTTGCAGAATCAAGCGCGGGCCGATCATATTTTTTGGATTATTGGCACCATTGCGACAATCAGTCCTGGGAGTTCGGGTCCGGAAACGTTCGGCGGAAATATTCTGGCAGGGCAAAGTTTTACTATGTCGGCCGGAGCTGGCGGGAGTGGTGTTCTTGCTGGAACGGTAAACGGTTGTGTTTTTTCTCAGACGGCGAATACGTTGGCGGGTACTACGAACATCAATGGGTGCAGTGGTCTCGCGCCGTCATCGGTTCCGGAGCCTTCTACATTCGCATTGGGAGGATTCGGTTGCCTGTTGGTGTTTCTTGTGCGGCGTAGCATAGCCCGCTCGGATTTAGCCTGAATTCCGAGGTTGCTTTCCAAGTTAAATTTAGGTGCTTCTGGAATGGATTCCGCCCCCAAAGTTATTCGTAAATGCCTGGTCGAAGAGTGTCGGCATATGATGTGCCGACGCGGCAGGTTCGAGTTTCCGCCCCACAGTTGATTATGACTTGTACAACTTCCGCAGGTTCAGGTTTAGTGCTGATCCTGAACTATTCGTTCTTCAGAACAACTTTCAACGCTGCGTGTTTGGCAGCATTGCCGAAGGTTTCGTAAGCCTTCAAAATATCGTTCAA
>JBBRJC010000133.1:0-8458 GCA_038220135.1 Bryobacterales bacterium
TTCCGAAGTGCCCTGCCTGCGCCAGCTTCTCGATGTCTATGATTTCTACGGCGCATCTGTAGTGGCCCTGATGGAAGTGCCCCGGGAGTTTATTTCCGCCTACGGTGTGGTGGATGCTGAACCGGTGGATCACAACGGATCGAAAAACCGCTTGTACCGCATTCGGAACATGGTGGAAAAGCCCAAGGCCGAAGATGCTCCCAGCAATTTGGCAATTATTGGCCGCTATGTGCTGACGCCTGAAGTTTTTACGTCAATTGAGGCAGTTGGACCGGGTAAAGGCGGGGAAATTCAGCTCACTGACGGGTTAAAGCATCTACTGCGTTCGCGCCCGGTTTACGGGTACAAGTTTGAGGGGACCCGTTTCGATGCTGGTGACAAGCTGGGATTCCTTAAAGCAACCGTGGAGTTTGCCCTGAAGCGTCACGATTTAGGCAAAGATTTTAAGGAATATCTGCAGCAACTGAAACTATGATGATCGTACCGCTTGAACTACCGTTGCGCGCCAGTGAGGCGGCTTCTTTGGCTGACTTGATCCTGCAAATGGGAGAAGGACGGCCGCTTGCCGACGACACGCGTAACCGTATCCTGGCGCGCTTGCCTTCGCTTGGCCTGGAAACAATCCGTCCCTATATGGGATCACTGGTGAAAGATCCAACACATGGATCAACCTATTATCTAGCTGTGGATGCAACCAGCGCAGCAGGAGTAACCAAGCCGTTTCTATTGCACATGGCGCTGTCTTCAGCACCGGCCAGCGCCAATTTCCTGAAGCCCATCCTGATCGGCCGCATGCGCCCGGCCGGCGGCAGGGAAATTGTGGTAAATGCAATCCCCTTCGGCCCGGAAGATATTTCTGAAGTATTGACCTATAGCGAAAAATTGGAGCGCGGTTTTCTGCCACGGCCCCAAACCGGAATCCCCAGTATCTCTATTACAACCGGCGATGCAGCAACGGATTTACCCGCTGCATTTGAAGCCTACCGCACCATTCAGCAGCAACTACGCGTGAATCTGGCGGCACCGGTTCGCGTGGATGATGGCGTGGCTGAAAGCGAGGCGCTGGATAACTATTATGCCGCTGGCGTTTGGGCTGCAATTCGGTCCGGTTGGCGCGATGGCTACACCATGGAAGTTTGCTTCAAGCTTATGGACGACAGCCCGGAACAATTGGCGTCCATCAAAACTGGCATCCGCAAGGCATCGGCTTTCACCAAATTCTCACTCGATGTTACCGCTCTGCTTGCCATTGCTGATCATACGCGGTTTGAAACTCTATTTGACGAAGTGGAGCGTTCCTGGATACTGGAAGAGTTTGCGCGTGAGTTTCCGCTGGTCACTGGAACAGCGATCCGGTTTACGCACGAAGAAACGAAACAGTTGGCCGTCCGCCATGCTGCGGCGATGCGCGCGGTGGAACAACTTTACGACGAAATCCGCCGCGAAAAAAGCAGATCCATCACTGGCCGCACGTTCGATTTTGAATTGAAATCAGGCTCGCCCGGCAGCCCGGTTTCACCTAAGGAAATGCTCTTCGCCATGCACTGGTTGAAGAGTCAGGGACGCACCATTCAACTGCTGGCTCCCTATATTGCAACCAGTAATGTGGTTTCCGAAACAGAACAATTCTCAGCAGTAGCCCGCTATTTTCAAGCAATCCTGACACTGGCACCCGGCGACGATTTAGGCTCCGCAGTGATTGAGCAAATCGGACGGGCAACATCGGGCCGCGTCAATTTTCAATTGACTCAACCGCACGATGCTGACTTTATTGTGGCGCTGGCAACGCGCCTGCGCGGGTAATGAGTTTTCTAAACCTGAACTGCCGAAGTTGAACAAGTCTGATGGTCAACTGTGGCGCGGACACTAGTGTCCGCTGCGTCGGCACTCTTGGCTACGCTTTTTACCCAGGCATTTACGAATAACCTGGGAGCGAAATCCAACCGGTGCACCGAAATCTAACTCACAGTGCAACTTCTCCGGCAGTTTATAAACTTGCAGCTAACGAACCATTTCCAATTGCGGCACTGGCTTCGCGGCAACTTCTGGAACCTCATCCAGCTTGAGACTGAACCAGAATTTCGACCCCTTGCACGGAATGCTTTCAAAGGCAATTTTCCCGCCCATGATTTCCACCAACTGCTTGCTGATAGCCAAGCCCAAACCAGTTCCCCCGTGCTTGCGCGTCAAGGAAGAATCGGCCTGAATGAACGGGCGGAATAATCTTGCCTGTGCTTCCGGCACAATACCAATGCCGGTATCTTCAATCTCAAACGTCGCCTTGATCACCCCCGTTTCAGCATCAATGTCGGTCCAACCGCGCACAGAAACATGCCCCTGGTCAGTGAACTTGATTGCATTGCCCACAAGATTAATCAGCACTTGCCGAACCCGCATCTGGTCACCAACATAATTACTGCGCAGGCTCCGCGTGACGTTGCAGTAGAGAGTGATTCCCTTTTTCTGGGCCCGCCCTTCCAGCAACCGCACCACATCAATCGCCACCTGACCCGGGCAGAAATGCGCTCTGCTCAGTTCCAGCCGGCCCGCTTCGATATTGGATAGATCCAGAATATCGTCGATCAATTCCAGCAACGTTTGTGCCGAACTCATCGCCGTTGTGGCATAGTCCAGTTGCTCCGCAGTCAAATCCGTATCCAGCAGCAGTGTTGTCATTCCCATCACACCGTTCATCGGCGTACGGATTTCATGACTCACATTCGCCAGAAATAGGCTCTTCGCTTTGTTCGCCAGCTCAGCCTGTTCCTTGGCCTTGCGCAACTCTTCCTGGTGCCGCGTCCGTTCAATTGCATAACGGATAGAGCGTTCCAGTGTGCGCCCATCAATGCGCCCTTTCACCAGAAAATCAGCTGCCCCAGCCTTCATCGCCTCAACGTCCGTTTCATGATCGTCGTGGCCTGTGAACAAAATCACCGGAACAAGATTGCCCCGCTGGTTCACCTGCCGCAACAACTCAAGTCCTGTCCGCGCACCCAATTGATGATCAAACAGATACAAGTCGTACTGTTTTCTCTCCATTGTTGAAAGGGCAACTTCGTAGTTGGAAACCCAATCAAGCTCAAATCGCGCACTTTGAATGGAAGACAACAAGGCGCGCGTCATTACGCACTCATCCTCGTCGTCATCCAGCATTAAGATTCGAATCAGTGAGGCGTCCATAAGTTACGCTGCAATGTTTTCGGGCGGAAGTTCCACAATTTCCAACCAATACCTGCCGATAGTTTGCGTCACATCAACCAGTGATTTGAATGTAACTGGCTTGAGGATAAATGAATTCACCCCCAGATCATAAGCACGGTAAATGTCTTCTTCCGCTTGCGATGTAGTCAGAACGATCACCGGTATTCGCCGCAACGCCGGATCTTCTTTGATTTCTTTTAATGCTTCGCGGCCATCTTTGCGCGGCATGTTCAAATCAAGCAAAATCATACCCGGCAATGGTGAACCCGCAAGCGATGCGTACTTGCCGCGGCGCTTCAAATAATCCATCAACTCTTCGCCATCTTCAACCATGTGCAGTTCATTGGCGACGCGGCTTTCTTTCCATGCGTCAGTCAACAACATACGATCTTCAGGGTCGTCATCGGCGTACAAAATGGTGATTGCCTTCGTGTTGAGACTCATTGTTTATTGCTTTCCTTGATTTGTTCTATTGGCAAAGTAACCACGAATTGGGCACCTTCACCTTGAATACTATGAGCGGTTATGGTTCCGCCAT
This sequence comes from Bryobacterales bacterium, assembly GCA_038220135.1. Lineage (GTDB taxonomy): Bacteria > Acidobacteriota > Terriglobia > Bryobacterales > Bryobacteraceae > JANXSF01. Next base: position 3,740 of record JBBRJC010000133.1, read on the forward strand.
GACGCTCAACAATGCGGCGGCAAACGGCCAGTCCGACGCCAGTTCCCTCATATTCCGCCCGGCCATGCAGCCGCTGAAATACCTGAAAAATACGGTCAAGATATTTCTCGTCAAAACCAATACCGTTATCGGCAATTGTGAGTTCACAAGTCCCCTCTTCAAGGAGTACTTTGGAGCTAACCGTCACCACCGGGGATTCGTTCTTCTTATGGAACTTCAGCGCATTACCCACAAGGTTTTGAATCAACTGCGTCAACTGCACCGCGTCAGCTTCAATCGTTGGAAGGCTGCCCACGTTCACCGTTGCACCCAACTGTTCAATGCGAATTTCCAAATCCGACAATACCGCCTTCGTTACGTTGTTCAAATCCACCGAAGCAAACATTTGACGCCGAGTACCGGCCCGTGAAAGTGAAAGCAGGTCGTTAATCAGCAACTGCATTCGCCCTGCGGCATTCTGCATACGCGTTAAATAATCGCGCCCCTGTTCGCTCAAAGTATCGGCATACCGCGTTTTCAGCAAATCACCAAAAGCTTGAATCTTACGCAGAGGTTCCTGCAAATCGTGCGATGCCACATACGCGAATTGCTGCAGTTCCAGGTTTGACCGCGACAACTCCTGCGCCTGTCGTTCCAGCGATTCTTCGGCCCGCTTTCGTGCCGTGATGTCCAGCAATGCAGACCGTATTCCAGTCACTGCACCATGGCTATTGCGAATCAGATTTTCATGAACTTCCACAACCAACCGCGTGCCGTCCTTGCGCACATAATCACGCGCAAACGTTTTCAGAGGCCGGATTTGTGCCATTTTTTCAAGCACCGCAGTGCGGCTGGCATCCCGCTCATCTTCAGCCACAAATTCCCAGATATGACGCCCCGTCATTGCCGATGGATCATATCCCAGCAGTTCGCACTCCACCTGATTGACGCGCAACACCACGCCATTGCTGTCAATCTCGTGATAAGCGATCGGCGCGTCGTCGAAAAGACCACGAAATCGTTCTTCACTTTCGCGTAAAGCTTCTTCGGTAGAAGATGCATTTGTGACGGCATCAACAAGGTTACTTAACATTTTGGGCTCTGATGACGGAAATCGACGCTATCGCAGCTGAACTTTAGGAGGTAAGGAAAACTTTTTCAAGTACTTGGCTATTGAACATGGGAACGCAGATAATGTTGTTATGGAACGCCGGTCATTTCTGGCCACTGCTGCGGCCTCTCCGCTTGCAGCAGCCCAACTATTACGAGGTCTCAACGTGCGCCTTGGCATCGATCTTTTCAGTATCCGGTCGCAAGGCTGGACCCCCTTCGAGTATCTCGATTACTGCGCCAAATTGGGGGCAAAGGTAGTTCACTTCTCAGAAATTCGCTTCATCGGAAACCTCGAACCCGGGCATCTGAAGAAGGTGGCTGAGTATGCTAAAAACTTGGGAATCGAGGTTGAGATCGGCATGCGCTCCATTTGCCCTACGTCTTCACTATTTGACCCTAAGCAGGGTACAGCCGAACAACAGTTGACCCGCATGATCGACGCCGCCGTGAATGTTAGCTCACCCATCGTCCGTGCGTTTCTTGGTCAAATGGCCGACCGCACCGGCCCTGTATCGATGGAACAGCACATCGAAAATGCGGCCAAAGTGCTGCGCAATGTACGCTCAAAAGCGATGGACAGCGGCAAGAAAATCGCCATCGAAAATCACGCGGGCGACATGCAGGGCAGAGAACTAAAATCGCTAATTGAACAGGCCGGTAAAGATTTCGTCGGTGCCTGCCTCGATTCCGGCAACCCCTGCTGGGCGCTGGAAGATCCCCACGTCACCCTGGACCATGTGGCGCCTTATGTGCTCACCAGCCACGTGCGCGATAGCATCGTTTGGCGTACGCCCGAAGGTATTGCCATGCAGTGGGCGCGCCTCGGTGATGGCAACGTCGGCATTGGTGAATGGATCAGGAAGTACGTGCAACTCTGCCCCGGTAAAGCAATGTCTTTAGAAATCATCGTTACGGGTACGCGCCCGTTCCCCTATCTGCAACCGAAATTCTGGGACGCTTACCGCAAGCAGCCCGCCTGGGAATTTGCCCGCTTCCTGGCCATCGCCGAAACCGGCAAGCAACCGCCAGCCCGCCCGCCGGTGCCCAAAGAACGTGCCGCCGCCGTTGAACGGGAAGATTTGGAAGCGTCATTGAATTGGCTTAAAGGGCAACTCGCCTGATGCGAACCGTCGCGCTACTTGGAACTTTGTTGTGGGCCGCCAGCTTCGCCCAGGCCCAGCTAATTCAGTATGTAAAGGAGTTCACTGCTCGCGGCGATTTCAAAGGCGCCGAAAATATCATCGGTCAATACAAAACCCGCTTCGGCGAAACGCCGGAGATGTACGAAGGCCATAGCTGGCTGGGCCGCGGCGCTCTGGGGGCCAAGCGTTTTGATGATGCCGAACGCTACGCCGAACAAACCTACAACATGGTGCAGCAGGTGTTGAAGACGCGAAAATTGGATGCCGAGCCTCGCCTTCCCGTCGCCCTTGGTGCCGCCATTGAAGTGCAAGGCCAGGTGCTGGGCCAGCGCGGTCAGCGAAGCGAAGCCGTGGCCTATCTCAACAAGGAGCTGGCCAAGTATGGAACCACCAGCATTCGCGCCCGCATTCAGAAAAATATTCACTTGCTGAGCCTCGAAGGCAAGCCCGCACCACCCCTGGAATTAAAAGAGTTTCTAAGCGGCAAGCTGGAAACTATGGCGAAGCTGAAAGGCAAACCGGTGCTGCTCTTTTTTTGGGCCCATTGGTGCGCCGATTGCAAAATCCAAGGCCCGGTTCTGGAGCGTTTGCAGCAGGAATTTCCCGACCTCGCCATTGTCGCTCCCACCCAGACATACGGCTATGTCGGTGCGGGTGAAGACGCCCCACGCCCCGTAGAAATCGCCTACATGAAGCGCGTGTTGGCCGAGCGCTACCCCTGGCTGGCCAATCTGCCGGTACCAGTGAGCGAACAGAATTTTCGAGTGTACGGGTCAAGCTCGTCCCCTACGCTAGTGCTGCTGGACCGGACCGGCATGGTGCGCCTATACAAACCGGGCAGCATGACCTACGAAGAATTACGGCCCATCGTCGCCAAGTGGAAATAACGGATGCGCACGCTTTCAAAGAAGACCCAATACACCTTGCGCGCTCTTTACGTGCTTGCGCGGCACTATGGGCAGGGTCCGACGCTAATTGCCAAGATGGCCAAAGAAGAGTCGATTCCGCAGGATTTTCTGGAAATGATTCTGCTCAACCTGAAACGCCAGGGGTTGGTGGAGAGCAAGAAGGGCAAAGGTGGCGGTTACAAGCTGGCGCTGGCCCCGGAGACTGTGACCCTAGGTTCAGTGATCCGGTTGATGGAAGGTCCACTGGCACCCCTGCCATGTGCCAGTGAGACAGCATATCGCAAGTGCGATGAGTGCGTGGACGACCGCTTTTGCGGTACGAAGATGGTGATGCGCGAAGTGCGCGACGCGATGGCCGGCATTCTGGATAACGTGACTCTGGCGCAAGTGTGCGAGCGTATGGATGATGCCAGGGCGAAGGTGAATGTTGAGGCGGGCGAAGCGTTGATGTACTACATCTGACTGCTTCGGGGAGGCGCGGCTACCGAATCGCGCTACTAGGGGCGTGGCTCCGCCCTCTGGGCGAGGAATTCCAGAAAAGAGCCTGTTTCGTCCTTGCCAAACCGACTCTGGAGCGAAGTCCTTACCGTCAGTAAACAATATAATACGTGGCTTATATTAGCCACGCGTTATAATGTGATCGTGGCGTGGGAAGTCGAAGTTACCGATGAGTTCAAGATTTGGTGGAGCAGCCTCACTGAAGCCGAATGCATATCAGTCGAGAAGGTCGGTTCTGTTGCTGGAGGAGCGCGGCCCCCATCTCCCGTTCCCTTTCAGCAGCCGTGTAATGGGCTCGCGACACAGCGCTATGCCAGAGCTTCGCGTGCAACACCAGGGCCAACCATATCGCGTGCTCTACATTTTTGATCCTCGACGCGTTGCCCTTCTGCTGCTTGGCGGCGACAAAACTGGGGATGATCGCTGGTACGAGAAAAATGTACCTCTCGCCGATCACATCTATGACAATAATCTAAACGAAATGGAGCAGGAAGACGATGCCAAAAACGACAAAATTCAGCGAACTCCGGGCCAAAATGCCACCGCAAGCCAGGGCCCAAGCCAGGCGGCTCGCTGACCAGGATCTTAAAGAGATGCCTCTTCACGAACTGCGCGCCGCCCGCCAGCTAACGCAGCAACAACTCGCGAAGACCCTGGATATGACGCAGGCGGCGGTTTCCCAATTGGAGCAACGAACTGATATCTACCTCAGTACTCTTGAAAACTTTATCGAAGCCATGGGCGGACGGCTCGAAATGTATGCGGTGTTTCCTGATGGGAAAGTGAAACTCGGCTTGGAGCGGAAAGCATCTTGATGCTTTGGCCGGAACATGTTGAAGATAAAATCGGCTCGCCATTGGACACATTTAGCCTGAATTCCGAAGCTAATTAATCGCGGCGCAAGTTGTTGTCGGGCGCTCGCCAGCGTTCGCTCCCGGAAGTGGGAAACACCACGTCAAATTGTGATGAAATTCCTCCATACTTCGTCCACGACGAATTGGCTTTTTCCCTTGCGTCCACGGGCGCGCCAAAGCCCTATGGCTATTATTCGATATTCCAGCTAATCTGAACTAGAGGTG
>JBBRJC010000134.1:0-8437 GCA_038220135.1 Bryobacterales bacterium
AACCATGCCCGGCTTGTCGAGAGAGTTCTTGAATTGGGAAAACGTGCTTCCTCCAGGCCAGTTCTTGATGCGCGAAATCCAGACGATATTATCGGCTACGACGAGACTGGAGTACCACGCTAAGTGGTAATTGATTCTTCGGCAATTATTGCCATCGCTTTTGACGAGCCGGAAGCGGCGCGCATGGCGATGGCAATATCCAATGCCCCGGTACGTCAAATGTCTGCTCTCAACTGGTTGGAAACCTTGATGGTAGTTGAAGGCAGATACGGTCGGACCTCAGCAGATGAAACGCTGTTGATTCTCAGGGAATTGAATGTAGAATCGCTACCGTTTAATGCTGCCCAAATGGTCGAGTCCCGTAGTGCCTGGCAGCGGTTTGGCAAGGGACGTCACCCGGCGGCTCTAAACATGGGAGATTGCTGCGCATATGCGCTCGCGAGCCTCACCAGTCAGGAACTGTTGTTCAAAGGTGGCGACTTCAGCAAGACTGATGTGCAATGCGCCGCCTGGTAAAAACTGTTGGACACTAGAGTGAATGACTCTTTCCGGCCTTTTCGATCTTTCCTTTATTAACCGCCGAGACCGCATTGCTCTTGAATGGCAGGACCGCCAATTTACCTTCGGCGATATCGACGATCAAAGCAACCAACTCGCAAATCTGCTTCTTGCTCGGGGCTTTGTTATTGGTGATCGCCTATGTCTTTATCTGGCCAATTGCCCGGAGATGATCCTGCTCTACCTCGCTGCTGTTAAAACAGGGGTGATCTTTGTCCCGATCAACATTCTCTACCGCGATCGTGAGATTACCCATATACTTACCGACGCGGAACCGAAAGAGCACATCACCGCTGAAAATCTGACTGAGTGGATGACTGCCGCGGCGAGCATGCCAACCACGCGCCCAAGTGTGGATATTGATGGCGATACACCGGCCGGCATCATCTACACATCCGGTACCACAGGCACATCGAAAGGCGCGGTTTTAACGCATAACAATTTCGCCGCCAATGCGCTGAATCTAGTTACCTGTTGGCAGATTACGGAAGCGGATCGCTTTCTGTTGGCGCTACCACTGTTTCACGTTCATGCGCTGGGTAATGGCATTCATTGCTGGTTGGTCAGCGGTTGCCGCATGCGTTTGCTGGAACGTTTTGAGCATCAGAAAGCTGCCCAGGAATTCGAATCTTTCCAGCCGACTTTGTTCTTTGGCGTGCCAACGGTTTATGTCCGGCTGCTGGACCTGCCGCAGGAAACTGCAAGCCAAATTGGGAAGAGTATGCGACTGTTTGTATCGGGGTCAGCACCGCTTCCAGCGCAAACTCACGAAGAGTTCTTCGTTAAATACGGACACACAATTCTGGAGCGCTATGGCATGAGCGAAACGCTGATGAATATCAGCAATCCATACACTGGGGAGCGTCGTCCGGGGAGCGTAGGTTTTCCGTTGCCGGGGATTTCTGTTCGTATTTTGAACCCGCAACTGGAGCCGGTGAAAGTGGGCGAAACCGGTGAAGTGTACCTGAAAGGGCCGAACATTTTTCCAGGATATTGGCGCCGCGATGAGGCTACTAAAGCAGCCTTTGTTGACGGCTATTTCAAGACCGGCGATATGGCTATTCGGGAAGCTGACGGCTATATCACCCTCTGTGGGCGGCAGAGTGATCTGATCATTTCCGGGGGCTTTAATATCTACCCGAGAGAGATCGAAGAATTCCTACTGGAGCTTGACGGTGTTACCGAAGCAGCTGTGGCTGGGCAGCCTGACCGCGTGCGAGGCGAAATTCCAATGGCCTATTTTGTTGGCGATGCTGACCCGGAAGTGCTCGCAGCAAAGTGCCGCGAAAAGCTGGCATCGTTCAAGATTCCGCGCGGGTTCCACCGGCTGGAAAAGTTACCGCGCAACGCGATGGGTAAAATCCAGAAACACCTATTGCCGAAGCCGTAATTGGCGGCTGGCAATCCAAGCGGAGAGTTCGTTGCTTGCATAGTCCGGGAGGCTCACTAAAAAGTGCGGCTTCCCCTCCACCATGCGCTGCTGCAACCCATCCCATGGCCACTCGGTTGCCCCGTCGGCAACCAGTGCATAAGCATCCGCCCGATCAAAATAGAGTCGCGCTGATTGTTTCATATCCTCCACGCGCCCATCTAAAACCATGACATAGGCATCAGGCTTGAAGAAGCGCAGCAGGCTATTGGACTCGCAAATCACATTTTCGTTTTCGTCAAAAATCGTCTTCAAAACCGGCAGAGCATTGCCCAACTGTTGCTGCTCGGTTCGCAGCCAATAGGCCTTCAAAGCGCCGGCGCCAAGAAATCGGCCACTGTCTTTGGAGGTTGCCACCTTTTCTTCGGTCAGCGCATAGCGGTGCCTTTGTCCGGCGCATTCGCAATCGCCACCATTGGCACATCGCCCGTGCCCATACTGCGTAATTTTTAACGCCGTCCAGCCCAGTTGCACAGTGCCCCGAATGATCGACGCCGCAACTGAAGTCTTCCCGATATTTCGGCTATTGCCACCAACCACTACCAGCATTTACCGCTGCTCCAATTCATCCACACGCCTAGCACATCGCCCGTGCCCATACTGCGTAATCTTAACGCCGTCCAGCCCAGTTGCACAGTGCCCCGAATGATCGACGCCGCAACGGAAGTCTTCCCGATATTTCGGCTATTGCCACCAACCACTACCAGCATTTACCGCTGCTCCAATTCATCCACACGCTTAGCACATCGCCCGTGCCCATACTGCGTAATTTTTAGCGCAGTCCAGCCCAGTTCCACGGTGCCACGAATGATCGACGCCGCAACAGAAGTCTTCCCGATATTTCGGCTATTGCCACCAACCACTACCAGCATTTACCGCTGCTCCAATTCATCCACACGCCTGGTCAGTTCCTTCAGGAGGACGCGCATTTCCGGAAGCCGATTCATGTTCGCCAAAATCTCCAAATATTCTTTCAGCGGGCGGGCAGGCGTACCCCACACGGGCGTCCCGGCACGTACAATTTTCGAGGGCAGAATGCCTCCGCCAGATCCCACCACCGCCTTACTTTCGATCCGCGCCTTATCGCCGACACCCACCTGGCCACCAATTACCGCATAGTCTCCAACACTGACAGCACCAGAAAGACCTGTTTGGGCCGCGATCACTACATGCTTACCGATCTGGCAATTGTGCCCAATGTGGACCAAGTTGTCGAGTTTGGTTCCGTCGCCAATCACGGTTTGGCCGAGCGCCGCACGATCTATACAGCTATTGGCACCGACTTCGACATCGTCACCAACCACCACGATTCCCACTTGGGGAAACTTTTCCCATTTCGCCCCGGTCATGGCAAAGCCGAATCCATCCGCACCCAGCACCACGCCGCTATGCAGCACCACTCGCGCGCCGATGCGCACTTCATCATAGATGGTGACCTTGGCATGGAGCATTGCGCCGAGGCCGATGGTTACGTGGTTTCCGATTACGCAACCGGCACCAATCGTTGAACCTTCACCAATTACAGAGCCTTCGCCGATGACCACATTGGGCCCGATGGACACGCCTTTTCCCAACAATTCTGGAGATGCCACGATTGCCGAAGCATGCACTCCTGCAACTGCTGTGCGCGCCGGCTTCAACACCCGGATGACCCGTGCAAAACACGCTCGCGGATCGTCCACACGAATCACCGTTCGGCCTACGCCTTCGGGCCATTGCGGCGGAACCAGTAGGCAACCGGCTAGAGAGGTAGCTGCGGCTGTTGCGGCTTTTCGGCTTGCGACAAAACTCAAATCCGTGGCAGTGGCAGCTTCCAGCGATTGCACACCGGTTAGAGTCAAAGCTTCATCGCCTTCCACTGCGCCACCTACCAGCGCTGCCAATTCCGCTACCGTCATCCCGTTCTCCTCGTTTCGCCAAAGCCCACGTATTGCACTTCCTCTTCCAGCGGCATGCGGTAGCGCGCGGCGATGCGCTGTTTCAAATCGTCTATCACTCTGCACAACTGGGCGGCCGTACCGGTGCCATCGTTATAGATCAAATTGGCATGATAATCAGCCACGTGAATGCCACCATTAACCAAACCCTTTGCGCCGACTTGCTCTAAGAAGTATGCGGCAGGAATCTTGCCTTCGCGCACTACCTTTTCCGGAACCTCGCTTTGAACCGTCAGCGGAATTTCCTTCATCAGGAAGTTCTTGAAAATGCTGCCGGCGCATTTCATGGTTGGCGGAAACTTCTCGTCACGCACTCTTCGAATATCCGCAGAGATCTTTCGCAAAGCGACAGTATCGCCAGTACTCATAGCAAACACTATTGAAAAGATTATCCAATCCTTGTTCCGCTTGAAGATGCTTTCGCGATAACGAAACTCGCATCCGGTATTGTCCAAAGCCCGAATGCGAGTGCCGTCGAAATACCGAACCTGAACAACGCGCTCCTGCAAAGAATGCCCATAGGCACCGGCGTTACCGTAAACGGCGGCACCAACCCAGCCTGGAACTCCGGCCAGGGTTTCCAGACCGGCTAAGCCGGCATCGTTCAAAAAATCGACCAAATGATTAAGTTCAGCACCAGCATCGGCCCAAACCGTTGAGCCTTCGGCGCGCAAACCAGCGGCTATGTAACGGAGGACTATGCCTTCATAACCCAGATCAGAAACTATAAGATTAGTTCCGCCGCCGAGAACCACATAAGCAGCACCGCTGTCACGGGCAACTTGCAACGCCGCTATAAACGCGTTTTCGTCGTCAGTTTCGGCGAACAAAGAAGCCGGCCCGCCAAGCCCAAAACGCGTATAATCCTTGAGCAGCGCGCCCATTTCCACGCGCAAACCCGCAATCTCCTGTAGCTTCTTAAAAGCGTGTTCTGCCCACATCACACTCCAGTATAACGGCCCGGTATCGCGATTCACCCCAACACGGGTCAAAAGAAAAAGTCTTGTTTATACAAGACAATTTTGGAACGGATACGTCAGTTGAATCGTAGTAACTGAAAGCAGACCGTTGATGGAGAGTACATGCCCGAACCAGTGCAGGACAATTGTGTCATCCGCCTTCAAGAAGTAACGAAGGTCTTCAATACCGACGAAATGGAGACGCATGCACTGGCTGGCATCCACCTGGACATCAAAAAGGGCGAATATGTGGCCATTGCTGGTCCATCTGGTTGCGGCAAATCAACGCTACTTGCCATTCTGGGACTGCTTGACACTCCTTCTTCCGGTACCTACACGCTAAATTCCCATGCTGTGGCCAATCTGAAAGCCAGCGAGCGCGCCAAAATCCGCAATCGCGAAATTGGGTTTGTTTTTCAGGCATTCAATTTGATCGGTGACCTTACCGTTTACGAAAACGTGGAACTGCCGATGACCTATCGTAATATGCCCGGTGCGGAGCGCAAAAAAGCTGTACGCGACGCGCTTGACCGGGTGCAGATGTCGCATCGCGAACGGCACTATCCATCACAACTGAGTGGTGGTCAACAGCAGCGTGTTGCAGTGGCCCGAGCCCTGGTTGGAAGCCCGGCGATTCTGTTGGCCGATGAGCCTACCGGAAATCTGGATAGTCAAAATGGTGACGCGGTGATGGAATTATTGGACGAATTGCATCGCAGCGGCTCTACCATTTGCATGGTGACGCATGATACGCGTTTTGCCCGCCGTGCTCAACGCACGATCCGACTGTTTGATGGCCGCGTGGTTGAAGAAAGTTTTGTAGCAGTTCAGGCATAAGTTCGACCGGACACACTTCTCCTTTTAGGACTGCTCACCACAGCAGCCTTGCTGGTTTTGCCAGCTCGCCTTTCCGGTTCCCCAACCTTTGAGGTGCGCGGGGTTTTCCATGTGCCGGTCGAGCTAAATTGTATGAACTCGAATCGATCCGAGAGCCTTCGTTTGCCTTGCGGCGGGCGAAGGCTTTTGTTGCGAGAGGACGTTGGCCATCGGGTTATCTTTCGCTACTAGAATTGCGCATTGGCAGGAAGAGCTACCCGTTCGATTCTTGCAGGTGGCTGATAAGGCTTGAAATATAATTTAAGAAGTTGAGGGACTGTTTGAATTCGCAGGCAGAGGCTTTGGCTTTAGACTCGAACTTACCGCGAAGCATTTCGGTCGTAGGTTGCGCGGCTTTACTGCACCTTACATGGCTTTCAATGAGCTTTTCCAATCGCCAAGCCTGTGGGCCAACGCGGATTTCCAGATTCATGTCTCGCTTACAACTGGTCGCTTGCAGAGGATTGGTTGGTTGGCTGTTGATGCAGCAGAATTTGTACTTTTTGCCGGATTTGCAGGGGCATGGTTCGTTGCGGCCGATTTTTGTAGTGGTGCGGGGGGTGTGGGAGTAGATGGGCGTTGGGAAATTGGGTTTGATTTGCGGGATGTAGCGATTCTTGTCTAGGGCCTTTAATTCCTTGAGGATGCGGTGGAAGAGACGCTCGGCGCGGAGGCGGTAGGCTTCGATGCTGGCTAGGGTTTTCGATTGGGTTTCGTCGATGAGGGGGTCGATGCCGGTGGTGAGGGCGAGTTCGGCTTCGAGGCGATGGCAACGGTCGATATTCCAGGCGGCTAGGATTAGCTGCTTGAATTGGGTTTGTTCTGACGGGGTGCGGATTACGGGGTAGGTGGCGGTTAGGCCGTGCTTTGTGGCGTTTTGGGAGACGACGGATTTGCCTTCGGGGGTGCGAGGGCCGGTGGATGATTGGGCGTTGAGTTGGTTGGCGTTGATTTGTGCGGCGGTGGACATGGTGGGCTCCTTGGGTTTCGAAATGGGAAAAGGCAACCGCGTGGGTTGCCTTTTCTGGTTTCGAGAGTAGCAGGGGGATGGAGGGGGCTGCGGGGCTGGATTTGTACGGTGTGGGAAGGAAACGAGAAATATTAGACGTTGGGGTGTGATCGCTCTGACTGGTGCTACTGGGATGGGAGTACTAGAGGAGGCTGATCCTTAGTACGTTACAGATGTTAATTTCGGCAAAAACACCCCCGTTCCAGCTCCTCTTTCCAATTATCACTACTTCACGGAACGAATAAAAATGTAACCTGGATTTGCAATCATAAACAGCTTAGATCTCGTAATCGCCATCTCTCCAGTCGTGATATTGTCGCTGATATCTGGCGTGAGTGGGCAGTGTTCGACAACCCAAGTAGTGCCTGCATCTTGAGTTCTTAAAATATCGCACTTAGTGCCCGACAACCAACCATTATCAGCATTTATGAATTTGACATAGCCGAAAAAGTGCTCACTGAAATCTCCGCTAATTGCTTGTTTGTTCCAAGTTGAGCCATTCGTCATGCGCATCAGGGAACCCCACGCTCCAGCAACCCAGGCACGCTTGGAATCGATGGAAGTAACGCTGTTTAGTGTTGCTGGCTCAAAAAGTTGGAGCCGCCATGACTTGCCGCCATCGTTGGTTTGCATTGCACCATCGAACGACAATGCGATGCCGTGTAGCGTATCTGAAAAGTCGATTCGGTTAAATTGTCCTGAAATTTCATTTCCAGAATACTGAATCTCCCAATGCCTGCCGCCATCCCTTGTAGCGACAATCATCGCTCTGAAGCCATTGAAACCAACCGCCCAGCCGTTGTTTCTGTCAGCGAAAGTAACATCTATCAATGTACCAAGTGACTCGCTGAAGGCTCTTTCCCACTTGGCTTGAACTGCCCATGTAGTGCCCCCGTTTTTCGTCATCCAAACCGTAGGCTCACGGTCAATAGATCCAACGGCGAAGCCGTAATTTTCATCATGAAACCATACACTCGAAACATCACTACCTTTGACCATCAAATTGGTCTTCTGCGTCGTCCAAGATATGCCCGCGTCGATGGTTTTCAAAAGCGTATTCTCATCGGCACTAATCCACCCAACCTTTTCATTCACAAAAAAGATTCTGTAAAACGTTTTTACACCATTTGCACCGATCTTCGTGGCGATCCATGGCGAAGAAGAAGCACATTCGCAATGGGTCGAAATCACTAGGAGTAAAACAAAACATTTGGTGAGCAAGGGCAAAAGCATCACTGGATAAGTCCTCCCATCTTGTCTTTAATAATGACAAAGCACGCATCAATCAGTAACGTTGAAAGTTTCTTGCTTCCACCAAAATCTGAATCCTTAAACCCGGCCAAATGGATTGCTTCGTGCATAATCATTAATGCTTGTGCTTGAGAAGCATTTGCCTGTTTCACTCCTGCTATAGTTGGATCAAAAAAGGCATACCCCAAAAACATTTCGGGACCCCATTGGGTTGATACCACAATGGCACCAACTGCATTTTTATTGAGATTAAAATATGCGTTAACTGGCATCGGTACAATATTGCCCTGAGGCGATAGGACAGGAATATTGTAAGAAGAATTCCTGCCATTCCATACATTCTGATTGCTGCCAGCGAAGTTGATTTTTCCCAATGCATCGTCCACGCTGTTTACGCCGTATCCCCTGAGTGCATGGT
>JBBRJC010000135.1:0-8392 GCA_038220135.1 Bryobacterales bacterium
TGAAATCACGTATCAGCAATCCTCACGTGCGATTGCAGTGCTCAATCACAAGCCCTCAGCAATTGAAATTGACGGGATAGCAGCAACCCCTTCCGTCGCAGCCAGTGATGCTAATTGGACCGTGGTGTTGCCACGCGGACAGCACATCGTCACGTTCCAATAAACCTGAACTGCCGAAGTTGAACAAGTCTATTAGTCCACTGTGGCGCGGACACTCGTGTCTGCGGTGTCGGCACTCTTGGCGACACTCTTCGCTCAGGCATTTTACGAATAACCCTGGGCACGAAATCCATTCCCGAGACACCGAAATCTAATTGACAGAGCAACTTCGAAATTCAGGATAAGTTACGCTTTAGCCAACTCAGCCGAATGGGTTTGAATGCGCCTCATCGCTTCTGCAATTTGCTCCATATCGCTTGCGGTGCCAATCAACATGTTCTGCGTGAACCACACGGCCTCGGTACAAAGCCGGTCATTGATGGGGCACTCGTTCCGTTCACGCCACTGCTTCAGAACCTTATCGCCATAGATGCGTTGATAACTTTTCGTTGCCAGTGCACGCAGCACACCCTCTGATTTATTCAGAGGCGTGTAGCCGCTCGAACAAGGAATTCCCTCCGCCGCCAAAGCCTTCAGAAACTTAGCGCGATCCAGGCCGTTAAACGCCTCTTTGTTGTACCGGAACATGAACAAGTGCCAGGCGCTGCGAGTGCAACCCGAATAGTTTTTCACCGGCGCAATGCCCGGAATATCTTTCAGCATTGAAGCCAAATATTTTGCATTCTCGTCGCGACGCTTACCAAAGCTCTCCAGCCGCTCCATCTGCGACATTAGCAGCGCACCTTGAAATTCGGTCATACGCAAATTGAGCCCCATCCCGTTGAACGGCCCATCTGGCTTACGGCGATTGCTGTTGTTGTGGAACGCATAGGCACGTTCCAGTAAATCTTCACTGGGTGTTAGCAGTGCCCCGCCCTCGCCTGAATTCAAATTCTTCGAAGCCTGAAAACTGAAGGTCCCGGCAGTCCCCCACGTGCCAACTTTCCGGCCCCGCCATTCGCCGAGATGAGCCTGGCACGCATCTTCCAACACCGGAATATTGCGTTGCTTGCCAGTCGCAAGAATGGCATCCAAATCAACAGATCCACCGGCAATATGGACCGGCAGCAGCAGAGTAGTTTTGTCAGTAATTTTCGCGGCCATACTACGCGGGTCAACTTGAAATGTTTCCGGATCCGTGTCGGCAAATATCGGAAGCGCGTTCATCATGAACACCACATTGACGGTGGCCACGAAAGTATAGGGAGACAGTACAACTTCATCGCCGGCGCTGATGCCCAAAGCACCCAAAGCCGTTAGCAGCGAGCTTGTACCGTTAGCCGTTGCCAGACAATTTCTCCCACCAGTAAGTGCCGCATATTTCTGCTCAAACTCAGCAACCTTCGTGCCTGAGCCCCGATACCATTTCCCGCTGTTGAGCACCCCAGTGATTGCCGCCTCATCTGTCTTGTCCCACACCGGCCACGCCGGCCACCGCGCAGTGCGCAACTTAACGCCACCGAGTAATGCGGGTTTGCTGGCGGCAGCGGATGCACTGGACGCTAAAGCGGCTGAGGCGATCAAAGTTCGGCGGGTCATGTTCATTTGCTCCTGACTGAAAGTTGAATTAGATTGACGCACCGCCACTGAGCGTGAGAATAGTGTTCAGTTACGCGCGAAGCTCCGGACATTGTGCGGCGGCTACTGCCAAATCCTTGTCCTTCAAAATGCTGTTGGCATCACGAGGCTTGTTGTAGTCGCGCTTCTTCCCCAAAGCAAAAAGCTCTTTAAGGTGAACCGAGGGTGGACTGGAATGATTAACGTTCTCAGGTATGCCAGGGGGTTTTCGCTTGCAGCCGGCCAACAATTCGATTGCGGCCCAATAGGGCAAAAGCCACGCCTCGAAATCATATTGTGCAGCGTGAGGATGGAATTGCGGATTTTGCCCAACCCATTGACGCATTTGAGTCTTGGCGTCCGCTGCATCCTTGAAGTTGCGCTTCCCAGTATAAACATCAGTTAGCGCAATCACTGCATCCGCAGGTTTCTTGCCCTTGCGCAACAGATCTTCAACCGTACGCCGAAGTTTTTCTCTAGAATAAATTGGCCCATTGCAAATGAACACGTCAAGCTTAGGCATTTTGACTTCAAGCCTTTGCTTCAAGAATCTCCGCCGATGCGGAATAAACGCTTTTTCAGTACTTCCCTCAACCATGATGGTAATCTTCATGAGCGCGCACCGAGTCGCCCGTTACTCCACAACTCATCAAGCGAGTAATCTTGCAGCCATTCATCCAGATCCAATTGATCCGCCCAAGTAAGCTTAGTCATTCCCTCTTCAGTCGAGTCCAGCACCACCACTTCTTCCGGTTTCATGAATCGAATCAGTCTGTCGGAGTGCGTTGCCACAACCAACTGCGTCCGGCTTGAAGCTTCTCGCATCAATTCGGCCAGCAGGTTGAGCAGTTCAGGGTGGAGGCTCACTTCAGGTTCATCGAGCAACGTCAGAGCTGTCAGTCCCGGGCTCTGCAGTAGAGTCGCCAGCCACAAGAAGCGCAGCGTACCTTCAGAAAGCTGATGCATGTAGAGCGGGTGGGTGAAGCCCGATTCCCTCCACGCCAGCGCCAATGTTCCCGCAGCGACGGGCGGGAAATCCAATCGTTCAAATCGGGGGAACGCCGCCCGTAGTGCGTCTTCTATAGCCTCGAAACGATGCCTATCTGTCTCCCTCAAATAGAACAGGCACGAGATCAGATCCTCTCCATTTCGGCCAGGGAGTTGCGCCGGGCGCATAGGCTGCGGCAGCCGCACTGGAGAGCGCGGGTCAACATTGAGGACATGATAGAACGTGGATGAAGCAAGCCTGTTTCGGAAGTCCTCAGGCTCTTGAAACATCTTTGGAACTTGAGCGAGCGACGACTCCAAGGGGTGGTGCTCCCACGTGGGGCGAACAGCTTTGCCTGAACTCAGATCCCAATATTTGATATCGCCGTCATGTGAATTTATGAAGTCGATGAACGGTGCGATGGGATCACCCAGCAATCCTCTTGCAGGTTTTTGGCGAGCCTGACACAGCCGTTCTTCCAATATTTGGTAAGCGTTGGCTTGAGGCCTAAGGGCAAGCGAATATTCAAGCGGTTCTTGGTTCAGCATCGTCATCGAAATGCCGAACCGCACATCTCCTTCTGTGTCGTAAGTGTGTACGCTGGAAAGACCGGAGAAATCCGCAAGTGCCTCGTTGAGCTTGCCTTGGCCAGATTTTGCCAGCAACGAAAGCACGTCCAACACCGAAGTCTTCCCAGTGCCATTTGCGCCGATCATCACAGAAAGTGGGCGCAACGGTAACTTCACATTATGCAGCCGCCGGAAGCCTTGAATAGATAGATCGCTGAAACGATTCATAGGATGATCATCTACCAGTCTACTTCGCCAGCGGATCTATAGAATTAGAACGCAAATCGCAAGCCCAATTGCAACCGCCGTGGATCAAACGCCGAAGTGAAACCAAGCGGCTGGCTCGGTGTCCGGTCATCGCGTCCAGTCAAATTAAACGGCCCGGTGATCGCCCCAACCGTGTTGTTCACGCTGCCGTAATTCAGCCTGTTCAACAAATTGAAAGCCTCGCCCATCAGTTCCAAACTCTTCTTCTCGCCGAAAACAAACTTCCGCGAAAGACGCATATCGAATGTCGCAAACGACGGCCCTATCCCCGTATTGCGCCCCGCAAAAATCGGCCGGTCCGTTGTGTTGTGCCGGTCGTTATTCAATTCCGTACCCGACAGCAAATTGAATGGCCGCGCACTGTTGTAACGCACAATCGGCGTAAACAGAAAATCGCTAAAAACCTTGCGCGCAGTCGATTCAGCAGCCCCAGCTTTCGGACTCTGCAAAATGGCATACAAAACAACTTTATGGCGTTGATCAAAGCTTGAAAGCGCACGCTCTGCGCGGCGGTTCAATTGATCGTTCGGCTGGAAATCGCTATTGTAATCCACCGTCTCATCAATCGCCTTGCTGAACGTATAGTTAAACGACACCGTCGCATACTTATTGAAACGCCGCGTAGATTCCACCATCATGCCGTGATAAAACGAATTCGCCGTCGATTCGTATACGTTGTCCTGAAACAGCAGTGGGTTCCTGAAAAATGCCGCCCCCGTAGGATTGGTAGCCGTCGGACCCCAATCACGAATGCCTTTCGCCGGGTTCACCGGAGCATCCAATAAATTATCGTCGTGCGAGGTAGTCAACTTCGCCCCGCGCACAAACACGTAGCTCACTCCGAAGGAAAAGTTCTTCACAATTTCCCGCTCAATTCCAAAGCTTGCCTGTTGCGCGTACGGATTCGTATAATCAGCCGAAGGCCGGAACAGCACAGTGAGTGGTGGCCTTGCACCCGTCTGACTGATGTTGATTCCGAACTGCCGCAAGTCAGCCGCCGTGATCGGCTTCAATGGTGTGGGAATGCCAATCACACCCTGCGCACGAAGCGTGCTGAAGACATTGATCGGTCCGCTTGGCGCCGATGGTGCCGCCGGATTTAAGGTTGTCAGTACTTGCGCAATCTGCCGGTATCCGCCAATTTCATTGAGTGCATTCACTACGTAATCAATCTGAAAATCGATGGGCGCGTAGAACAATCCATAGCCACCACGAATCGTCGTCTTGTGGTCTTTGAATGGATCCCAGGCGAATCCAGCGCGCGGGCCAATGCTCCTGTGCGAAGTCGGTAAAGGTTCTTTGCGATTATCCACCTCGTAGCGCAAGCCCAAATCGAAACTGAAGTTCGATGCAATTTTCCAACTATCCTGCACAAAACCAGCAACCACTGGAATACTGCGGCCCTTCACCAGACCATCACCAAACCCCTGCTGATAGCTTTGTGCCAAGCCCAGATTGAATGCCTGCAATGCTGTGATTGACGTGCTGGCAAGTGCCGGGTTCACCAGCGACCCAGGCAAAGCACCAAACGTGAAGCGCCCACTCATGAAGGTCTTCGAGTCGGAATCAACGCTGCGCCACAAATAGTAGAAGCCCGCCTTCACATTGTGCTTGCCCTTAAACCAGCTCACATTTTCCACAATATCGGCACGGCGAGACAAAGTTCGCGAAGGCAAAAAGCGGTCCCGATTGAATAAACCAAAACCCGCAATTTCCAGCGCCGGACCATACTTGTCGTTCGATTCCGTGCGGAAATCATAATAGTTATATTGGAGTCGCAATTCATTCACCAGCGACGAGGAAAACGTTCTCGTCCAACTGCCAAGCGTCGTCGAATCGAAATATTCCTGCACGAATCCACGCGAATAACCAACCAGCGCACCAACCCCTTCGTTGGTCTCAAAAATCTGCGCTACATTTTGCCGCAAAGAAAACATGTCCTTGTCGTTCTTTCGATAATCAAGGCGAATCAGACCCTTATGATCATCGGTCTCAAAAGGGAAAATGCCACTGTTGATGCGGAACATTTCCTGCACCGCAGTTGGCGTGCTAAGCGCGGGCCGCAGTTGCGCTTGCGCCGCCGCCGGCAATTGATTTAAGATCGCCTGCTGCGCAGCAGTTGGCCCGAAAATGGAATTATCCGTCAACACAGGAACCGTACGCCGCTCCCTGCGCCGCAGCCCTTCGTAGCTCAGAAAATAGAACAGCTTGTCTTTAGTGATCGGGCCGCCGATGGTCCCACCATATTGCTGGCGGTTGGAATCGGGCTTCACGCGCTTCACCGCGCTGCCATCAAACAGCAATGCAAACGGGTCAGTAGCGTCCAAAGATTGTTGCCGGAAAAAGGCAAACGCCGAACCATGTACATCGTTCGCTCCACTCTTGGTGACAATGTTCACCACTCCGCCACGCGCCGATCCATGCTCTGCGGAATAGTTGGTGCGGTTCACTTGAAATTCCAACACCGCCTCCTGACTAACCGTTGGCCGCACTCCGCCCCCCGGATCGTTGGCATCACCACCATCCACACTCACACTGTTGCCACGCCCATTGGATCCGTAGAAAGAGATGCCGCTATCAGGCGTCTGTTTCACACGAAAGCTATTGGAATCTGCCAGAGCCTTGGAATCAGCCACACCAGGCGCGAGCAAAGAAAAAGTTAAGTAGTCACGCCGGTTGATGGGAAGATTTCGCACAGCCGACTCACGAATCGTATTCGATTGTTGCGTGCGCTCGGTTTCCACCAAACCAACTTCGCTGGTAACCTCCAGCAGTTCCGTAGTTTGTCCAAGTGCCAATTGCAGATTCAGCGTCGCAGCCTGACCAACGGTCACTTCCACGTTCTTACGAATCGCTGAACTAAACCCACTCTTTTCCGCACGCACTTCGTACGTTCCCGGGGTCACCAGCGGGAACCGGTAATTCCCTTCCGCGTCACTTTGGGTTTCCTGTTTGAACCCATTTTCTATATTTGTCAAAATTATTTTGGTTGCCGGAATGGCACCACCGGAAGGATCATAGATGGTTCCGTTCAAGACTGCCGTAGTCTTGGACTGGCTAAACCCGAGCGCAGTTGCGAACACCAGCCATACCAGGCTCCGTACACTTTTATGAATCTTCATTGCAAAACTCCTGATCAAGCCCGGCTATTTCCCATGGCACGGGCTATATTGCAAAACGATTACCGGCCCGATTGTAGTGTAATAATTTCTATCTCCGTTGGCTAGCCTAACCAAGCAAGCCGTAACTTAAATTTACATAGGCTCATCGGTTCGCTTGACACCCACTCCCTTAATCTCATAACGTTGTCAATTCCGTATGTGGCAACAAAACTATATTCCAATCGACGGCCAGTTGGGCGTTTGCGCCCTCATCGCCTGTCTTCCAATCTTCACGCTTCTCCTGCTGCTGGGTGTTTTGCGCAAGCCCGCCTGGATGGCCGCACTCAGCGGTCTTGCTACCGCGGCCTTGGTCGCACTGTTCTTTTATCAGATGCCGCCAAGCATGGTGCTCGCGTCCATAACCTACGGCGCTGCTTTCGGGTTGTTGCCGATCAGTTGGATCGTATTCTCCGCAATTCTCCTCTATCGGATTACACTCGAAACCGGGAAATTCGAAATTATTAAGGATTCGATCGGTAGCCTGACCAGTGACCGTCGCCTGCAGGCCCTTCTGATTGCTTTCGCCTTTGGTGCGTTTATTGAAGGCGCGGCAGGCTTCGGCAGCCCGGTTGCTGTCGCAGCCGCCATGCTCACCGGCCTTGGCTTCAGTCCTTTCTATGCCGCCGGCATTTGCCTGCTGGCCAACACCGCCCCCGTCGCCTTCGGCTCAATTGGCATCCCCGTAATCACCCTCGCAGGCATTACTGGCCTGCCGGCAAAACAGTTGAGTGCGGCTGTCGGCCAAATCTGTGCTCCGGTCTCCTTTTTGGTACCGTCGTACCTTATCTGGACCATGGGCCGCTTCAAGGGCCTGAAAGGTGTCCTGCCTGCCACGTTGATTTGTGGTGGCGCTTTTGCTGGACTGCAATTCCTGGTTTCCAATTATATTGGACCCGACTTGGTGGACATCACCAGCTCCCTCGCTGCAATTGGTGCACTAGTTGTCCTATTCAAATTGTGGAAACCTGCCGATGAGTTCCGCATGGAAGGCGAATCCGGCCCCGCGCTCGTACTAAAGAAACATCCTGCCGGAGAAGTGTTTATGGCCTGGCTGCCGTACCTCTTGCTGGTGGTTTTTGTTCTCTTCTGGGGTCAGGACGGCGTGAAAAAAGAATTGAATGCTTTTACAGTGAAAATCCCATGGCCAGGTTTACATAATCTGATTCAGCGCGTGCCGCCAGTAGTGGGAAAAATTTCACCATACGAAGCCGTTTATACTTTGAACTGGCTATCGGCATCAGGTACTGCAACACTATTTGCGGCAATACTTTCGGCAATCATCCTCAGGGTTTCCATTTCTCAGTTCATCGGCATCCTGAAAACCACAGTTAAACAATTGGCCATGCCAACTTTGACAATTGCCAGTGTTCTAGGTCTGGCGTTCCTGTTAAACTACTGCGGCGCAACGGCCACAATGGGTCTTGCCTTTGCAGCAACCGGAGTTTTATTTCCTTTCTTTAGCGCACTTCTGGGGTGGCTCGGCGTATTCTTAACCGGTAGTGATACCTCTGCCAACGCATTGTTTGGTAATCTGCAAGTAGTAACGGCAAACCGGCTTGGTCTCGATCCGGTTTTGATGGCTGCCGCAAATTCAAGCGGTGGTGTGATGGGGAAAATGATCAGCTTGCAAAGCATTGCCGTGGCGGCCGCCGCTACTGGCATGAAATCGGAAGACGAAGCCAAGCTCTTCCGCTTTACTTTGGGGCATAGTGTGTTCCTGGCATGCGTAATTGGTCTGATTGTAATGCTCT
>JBBRJC010000136.1:0-8388 GCA_038220135.1 Bryobacterales bacterium
CGCTTCTAGCTGCGGCGATTGTTTTCGCACAAGACACCACCTTCCGTGCTGACGTGAAACTTGTTCGTATCCTTGCAACGATTCGCGACGCAGCGGGTACGATTGTTGGCGATCTTGAAAAGAGCGATTTTGAAATTCTCGACAACGGTGTCCCGCAAAAACTAGCTGTTTTTGAGCGGCAAACGGCGCAGCCACTGGCAGTTACTTTGATGGTTGACATTAGCGCTTCAACGGCCAAAGACATGCCGCTTGAGGTCCAGAGCCTGCAACGGTTTATAGATGAATTGTTCCGGGAAGGGAACAATGAAGATCTGGCCAGTCTCTATTCGTTCAACGATGATGTCACACTGCTTTCGAATTTCACACGCAATAAAGCGCGGTTGAAATCGGAACTGACGCGGATGAAACCCGAAGCCGGAACATCGCTTTACGATGCGCTGGTTTTGGCTGCGCCCGGGTTGCGCAACCGGGAAGCACGCCGTGTGATGCTGGTGGTCACCGATGGCGGAGACACCACCAGCAAGTATAGCTATCAGCAAGCACTACGCCGCGCTGTTGAAGCCGAAATTGCAATTTATTCGGTGCTGATTCAGCCCATCAAAAACGATTCCGGCCGCAACATGGGCGGAGAGAATGCGCTCTATTCTCTGGCTGAATCAACCGGCGGCAGGGTTTTTCAGGCAAGTATTGGGCCTCGCTTAAACGAAGCATTTACTGGCGTTTTGCGGGCGCTACGTTCTCAATATTACCTTGGTTTTTATCCCACCAATGTGCCGGCTAATAAGAATGCTTTTCATCAATTGGAGCTGCGTTTGAATCGCCCCGGATTGCATGCTGAAGCGCGTAATGGATACTATGGAGATACTTTGACAGATGCGCGGCCCGGTTCAACCAAACCCTGAAGCGGCACCCGTTCAGTAGAAAGCGCTAAAAATTATGCCTAAAGGATCGAAGCCCAAAACGCGTGCGCCCGAATCGACGCTGGAAGAAACCAAGTACTTACGTGGTTTGGTGGACAAAAAAAGCACGGTTCGCGTGACCCTCGAAGACAACGAAATTGTCTGGGGTGTTATCGAATTTTTCGACGCAACATTCATTCGCCTGACGCGTGCAGGTGAACCCAATTTATTCGTTTATAAGCACGATATCAAGTACCTTGCGGAGGAGTCCGAATAAGTGGCCTCATACCTGGAAACAGCCATTGAAATTGCGCGAGAAGCTGGCGCACTGATCAATAATTTTGCAGAGCGTCGCATTCCGTTTCAATTGAAGGGCGAATTTGATTTGGTGACCGAGGCCGATAAAGCTACCGAAGAGCTGATTGTCAGCCGGTTGCAGTCGCATTTTCCGACGCATTCCATTATTGGGGAAGAGGGCGGGGAGCGCAAAAGCACGTCGGAATATTGCTGGTACGTTGACCCGGTTGATGGCACCACAAACTTCGCGCACGGCTTTCCGGTTTACAATACGACGCTCGCGCTGGCCCGTAACGGGGAATTGATTGCCGGTGTGGTTTTGGACCCTACCCGCAATGAGGTTTTCGCCGCCGAAAAGGGTGGAGGTGCCTATCTTAATGGGCATCGGATCAAGGTTTCAAAAGCTGCCCGGGTAGAAGACAGTTTGGTTGCTACAGGCTTTCCCAGTCTGCGCCGTCACCACAACGTCAACATCCATTTCTATTACCAACTGGCTCTTCAAAGCCACGGCGTACGGCGTGCCGGAGCTGCTGCGATTGACCTTGCCTATGTTGCTTGCGGCCGGCTCGATGCATTTTGGGAATTCGGGTTAAAGCCTTGGGACATGGCAGCCGGCATTTTGCTGATTGAAGAAGCAGGGGGCCGGACCACCAATGCCAAAGGCGGCGAACGGTCGCTTGATGGAAAGCATTTGCTGACAACCAACGGCCTGATCCACGACGAAATGCTGCGCATGTTTGCCGATATTTTCGCAGGAAACTGGAAGTATCCAGTGGTGGAAATGTCCACGTTCGACTCACAATAAACCGCTTCATTCGGCCAACCCGTTATACTGTCTAAATGCGAGTTGGAATCATTGGCACGGGCGCTATTTCACAAATGCACGCCCGCGCTCTCAAGAACATTGGCTATGAATTGACCGTCTGCACAGACGTCTTCCCCGAGGCCGGAAAAAAGTTCGCCGACACCTACGGCTGCGAGTTCGTACCCACCTACGAAGAAGTATGCCGCCACCCCAAAGTAGATTACGTTGACGTTTGCACATTTCCCGATTTCCGGCTGCAGCCGATTGAAATTTGTGCCCAATCGAAGAAGCACGTGCAGGTGCAGAAGCCGATTTCGGTATCGCTTGAAACGGCCCATAAAATGGTTGATACCGCGAATAAAGCCGGTATTACGTTAGGCGTTGTCAGCCAACATCGATTCGACGATTCATCGCGCTTCTTGAAAAAAGCATTGGCCGATGGCCGTCTCGGCAAAATTCTTCAAGCCGATGCCTATGTGAAATGGCATCGTTCGGCTCAGTATTATTCGCGCGCCATTAAGGGCAGTTGGGCAACCGAAGGTGGCGGGGCGATGATCAATCAAGCCATCCATCAGATCGACATTTTGCTTTGGCTGATTGGCCGGGTCACTGAAGTTGTGGGTTTCTGGCAATTGGGCGCGCTGCACAAAATCGAATCGGAAGATGTGATTAACGCGCTGTTTCGCTTCGATCATGGTGCAACGGGAATCATTCAGGCCTCCACTGCATTCTGGCCCGGCTACAGCGAACGCGTCGAAATTCACGGCACCAAAGGTACGGCCATCATCACCGGTGACAAGCTTACAACGTGGGACGTGGAAAATGATTCGGGCGATCCGGCACCGGTTGAAGCTTCGGTGATGTCTGGCGCCAGTGACCCGATGGCAATTCCATTGACCCCGTTTGAACGGCAGTTCCTGGATTTTGGCAACGCCTGCAAGAACGGAACCAAGCCGCTGGTTTCCGGTGAAGAAGGATTGCGCGCCTTGGAACTTGTGCTGGCAACCTATCAATCGTGCCGGGAACATCGCATTGTTGAGCTGGGGAAATAGCCGGACATGTACAAAGTTCGTGTACCGGCATCAAGCGCCAACCTGGGGCCCGGTTTCGACGCTCTAGGTTTGGCGCTGGCCATTTGGCTGGAATGCCGGTTTGCTCCGGCGAAGAATCTGGAAATTCACGCAACCGGGCGCGATGCTGCATTAATTGCTCCTGGTGAGAATAACTTTATCTGGCAAACGGCATTGCAAGTAGCCGCCGAAGCTGGCCACACGTTGCCGCCGATTCGTCTGGAAATCAACAACGACATTCCAATCGGCAAGGGCATGGGTTCGAGCGCTGCCGCACTGACTGCGGGCGTGGTGATTGCCGATCAACTGCTTGGCTTGAACTGGAAGCCGGCGCGCATTTTGGATGAAGCGGCGCGAATTGAAGGCCATCCTGATAATGTTGCGGCCTGCGTACTAGGTTCGATTGTTGCCAGTGCAATTGATTCCGGTGGCGTGGCTCGCGCTGTGCGGTTGGAATTGCATCCCAGTTATGGTGTGGCGATTGTTGTCCCGGATTTTATCCTGCCCACCAGCGAAGCTCGTCTGGTGCTGCCACAAAACTATACAAAAGCCCAGGCAATATTCAACGTGCAGCGAAGTGCGTTGCTGATCGCGGCACTTACGACGGGGGCAACGGCTGCCTTTCCGACAGCGCTTGAAGATTGCATGCATCAACCGTATCGCGAGCGTCTGGTGCCTGGGCTGGATCAAATTCTGAAGCTTCGTGCTCCTGGCCTTTTGGGCTGTGCTTTGAGCGGTGCCGGGCCGTCAATTCTGGTGTTTTATGAACGCGGCCATGAATCGGTTTCCGAACACGTCCGGCAAATCTTTCAACATCATGGGCATCAATCGGAAGTGCTCTGGACAGAAATCGCCAAGCACGGCTTTGAGCTGTCGAAAGGGGAATCGCAATGACAGAATGGATGGCATCGCTTGGGTTGACAGCCCGGGATCCTCAAGACGCTCCGACTTCGGCAAAACGTTTCCCCGATGGCGCGCAATACCGGATTGAAATTCCTTCAACCGAAGGCCCAAAGGCATTGGCTGCGGTTATTGCCGAAGCCGACCATCGCAAGGTTCCGGTTCACCGAGTGAGCCAGGGTAGCGGCATCATGCTGCTCACCAATGCAGAGCTTGACGACATGATGATGCTTGGCCGTCAGCGGCGAATGGAAGTGAACCTGTTTCTTGGGCCACGAGCGAGCTGGGATACCGGGGCACAAGCGTCGTCGCCTGCTGGAAAATCGATCGCACTAAGCATGCGCGGGGCAGACCAACTGACGCAGGGCGTGATGGATACAGTGCGCGCGGTGGAAGCCGGTTGCCGCAGCATTCTGATTTCTGACATCGGCTCATTGGCGGTTACGGGGCAATTGCGTAAAGCAGGGAAGCTGCCGAAAAACCTGATCATCAAGACATCGGTAATGATGGCTCCTGCCAATCCCGCCAGTGCGCGGGTGCTGGAAGATTTGGGTGCTGATACGATCAACGTTCCTTCCGATTTGTCGCTGGCTCAAATTGCTTCGATCCGTGCGGCCATCTCAAAGCCGATCGACTTTTATGTTGAGGCTCCCGATACGATTGGCGGTTTCATTCGCTATTACGATATTGCCGAGTTGATCCGCGTGGCCTCACCGATTTATCTGAAGTTTGGACTGCGCAATTCGCCGGATGTTTATCCAAGTGGCACGCACCTTGAAGGCACTGTGCTGGCTTTGAGCCGGGAACGGGTGCGGCGTGCTCAGATTGCTTGCGAATTTATCGAGCGACTTTGCCCGGAAGCTATTATGTCTGAACTTGGCGTTGCCGACCTTGGTATTCCTGAATAAAGCACGGCCTCGCGAACAGAGAAACACGAACCCATTTGAACGGCGTTCTGTTTGAAAATCCCCTCGACTGCTGCCCAAGCAGCCTGCTTTGCAACTCGCATTCACGGCTCCCCAGCTATGTTTGCGATTCGGATCTTCATTCAGAACGCCGGGAACAATTTGTTGCCGCGCGGACTCAACATTGGGAAGTTGCTGGCCAGCAATTTGTCTTCCTGTTTCAAAAGTAGCGCATGGCTTCAAAGTGCTACCCGATCGATTTTTGCAAGCATTTGAAAACAGGGTAAATATAAGTTTTCACTTCCAGTGAGTCCATTTCTTTCGATTCACGGACCAGCAATTTGGCTTTGTTTTGCAGCGTCGGTTTAACATTTTACTGTTCTCTGGATTTCCATTCAGAACGCTGGTAACGTTCGCCACCCCGCGCGGGCTCGACATTTTTGGGAAGCTGCCGGCCAGCAATTCGTGTTCCCGTTTCAAATCTAAGGTAAGGCTTCGAAGTGCTACCCGGTCGATATCTGCAAGACTCTGAAAATAGGGTAAATATAAGTTTTCAGCTCGGGGGATTCCAATTGTTTCGATTTCCGGTTTGCGGATTTGGGTTCGTTTGGTGGAAGGGCGGAATTGCAATTGTGCGCGATTCCAAATGTTGAAAATTTGGGTTTGTTTTTTCAAATCGCTCTCAACCCTCGGTGCCATCCTCGTACATGATGCCAATCAATACACCCTAACGCGCACAGGGGCTGAGCGCCGTCCGCGCGTCTCCACACTCACATCATAAATGCCTTGCTTGACCGACTCCGGCAGCGGCACCTCGAGGCTCTTTGGCTGGATCCTGCCTGCGGCGAACTTCGTGTCTCCGAACCAGACTTGTGCATCAAGCTCAAAGCCTTCCCCTTGAATGATGGCCGTGCTGCCGGGGCGCAAATAATCTTTTGAAGTGGTATTGAGCACAGAATCGATGCGCGGCAGTGCGGCTGGTGAAGAGCGCAGGTGGATCAGTTGCACGTCGGTGAAGCTATGGCCAGGTTCAGTGTCGCGACGACCGGAACCGATCAGCCAGTAGCCACCTTCGGCGTGCGGCAGGATCGCGGCGGCTTCGAAATCGTTGAGGAACGTTCCGAATTGCAGGGTACGCAGAGGGCTGTCGAACTTCACGGCGAAGCTTTTCGCATAGAAGGGATATAGCAGCATTTCCAAAGGCGAACTGAGCGGGAGGTGGCGACCGGTGGTTGTGCCGACGGCGATGACGTTGCCGCCGGGATCGACGAAGCCGTCCACCAGGGCGTCGCTGCCGGGTCCACCGAAGTAGGTGCCGGCGATAAGGTCGCCGTTCTTCGAGAATTTGCCGACCCAGCCGTCATTGATCTGGTTTGGAAGATTCGATCTATCGCCTCCGGCTTCGATGCGCTGGAAGGCTCCAGGCGTGGTAAGTAATTGGTTGATGGTGCCTAGGCGCTGCAATGAGAGACTGTTACCAACAGCCCACAAGGTCCCGTCAGGGTTGAAGCCGATTTTCATTGCGCGGGAGTAAGGAGTATCTATGAATACTTCACTTTTGTGTTCAGTTGGCTTGTAACGGACTATGTAATCATCCAAACCGATGTAAAGGTTCCCGTCTGAGCCCATTGCCAGCGAGTGTGGAAAGTGAGTTTTAAAAGAACGCGGAATTTGAACTGCACGCTGGATAGCGTCGGAGAATACAATCTTGCCATCTGTGGAATTGAGTTGAAGAATGTAGCCGTTCACATTTGGGATTAAGGTTGGAGATGCCGAACCCGTAACGAAAACAGAGCCGGATTGGTCGGCAAGGATAGAGGACGGGGAGCCACTTGTTGGGAAGACGTTAGACCAGAGAAGCTTACGGCCATCTGCGGAAAGCTTAGCGATGAAGGCTGATGCATTGGCAGCGGGGATTGGATTAGTAGTGGGAAACGACTTGGACCGGGTGATTCCGGTGACGTAAATGTTGCCACTTGCGTCGGTGGCCACGGAATTTATTTCGTCTGAATGCTCGCCGCCGAGATAGGTAAAGAATAGCTGGCGGCCAGTGCGGTCGTATTTTGCAACAAAGCCATCAGTACGGGGTCTAGTTATTGTATAAATACCTCCATTCGGTCCACTTTTTAAAGCAATGTACCCCCCTCCAGTGTAGTCGTTCGCCAATTGGTCCCCTAGAATTT
Source organism: Bryobacterales bacterium (assembly GCA_038220135.1). Classification (GTDB taxonomy): domain Bacteria; phylum Acidobacteriota; class Terriglobia; order Bryobacterales; family Bryobacteraceae; genus JANXSF01. The sequence goes on from JBBRJC010000136.1 coordinate 7,060, forward strand.
TATTCATTGTCTTAAAACCATCGGATGTAGTGAACAACTGCGGCAAAGAAAGTCCATTGGGAGCTTTAGGAGAAGACCAACATAACGCATAGACATTGGAAAAAGTTGGTTCCGATAAAAGTGGTGAGCAAATCGCGGCGTTGAGGCTACTGAGAGGATAAACAAGATCCCAATTGCTAACTCCATCCCGTGAGCGAAAAATGCCTTCAAAGCCAGAAACATAAAACTCCAGCGAATCCATTGGGTCTGGCGTTAGGGCCTCATTGTAGGTTAATATCAACGATCTACTCAACGTCCGCCAAGAGGAGCCTGTATCTGTTGATTCAGAGAGCGGCACCGTGCTACCACCTCTTCCTGTTGCTATCCATCGGCCGTTTCCTCTGGGGTCGAATTGCGAAACGCGCAACTCCTCACCCGGGCCAGCGACTTGCTTCCAAGACGCGCCGCAATCAAGGGACTGCAGGGTTCCGGTGAAGTCGACGAGTCGGCATGGATCATGACTGCTGGGGTAGACAAAGTCTGGCACCAATGACGGTTCGACAGTTACTAAACGCCATTGCTCACCTGCGTCTCGCGATAAATACAGAACTCGACGGGGTACCGTGGCGAAATAATCTCCTCCAGTAAGATAAGCAGTTGAACCCGTGGCTACTATCCTTTTGCTAATACCATCGGATGAGGGATGATCGAGAACAATAGCTTTCCACGTTCCTTTGGACCATCGATAGGCGGGAGAAAAGTCACCGTAGACGTAAAATTGATCCCCACTACCACCTGAAGTTGCGATGTTGATCAAGTTAACCTTGGGCGATGTTGCTACGTCCGAATAGGACCTGGTTTCAGGATTGTAGTATCCGATGTTCGCACGTGATTGAAATTCTTGTTGGAAGACACCGGGAGTCCCAAGGCCCGGGGATAGAGTGGCTCCAACAATAATCACGTTGCCATTGGAATCCATTGTTGCCGCTTTTACTATCGTGTCGGCTTGGCCCACAGTGCCTTGCACAGTTTCGAGCCATGGGCGTTCAATGCACGCACATAGTGGGATGAGCACTAATATCGGGAGAAGTCTTGGGTGGAGTTGCATGAATTCTTGCCCAATTAATGCGGAGCACAAGTCTGGATGATAGTTGGGAATGAACCAAGAACGTTCACAGTCACGTCATCGTCTTTACAGAAATCTCTTCTATCGGGTGTTGGCCCTGCGTTCGGCGGCCATAATAAGTTACCTTGATCCAGCCTAATAGGTTCACCTGACGACCCCATAGCGGAGGAACACCCCCCACCGTCAGCATTTGCGCCAAACTTAATCGCTACATTTTGTATCGG
>JBBRJC010000137.1:0-8383 GCA_038220135.1 Bryobacterales bacterium
AGTGTGGTTAGGAGCCAGATTTGCAGCACCTGATCTGACATCGCCTTCATCTGAAAGCGTAGCGCCATCAACCCTGCGAGGGCGAGCATCGGGATGCCGTAAGTTGACGGAGCCCACAGCAGCGGATTTACCGTGCCATGAATACTTTCTGCGTTGTCCAGGAGCCAGGGCGAACGCAGCAGTAGATAGAAATGTGGGGCCATTCCGAGTGCTGCGGCAGCGACCACCGCAGACGCCGCACGCCAGTGGCGATAGAGCAGCAACGCGACCACCGAGCCGGGGGCAAGCACAAAGATTTCATAGGGATGGACGATTGCCGAAACGGTGCATACGGCGAGTAGTCCGATGAGGTACTTCCCTGCCCCGCTTTCCAGATATTTAGTGAGCAGCACGAAGCCGCCGATCATGGTGGCTGTGCCGAAAGTCAGGGTGACGGAGTTCGACGCGCCGCCGCGGAACAGACCATCAGCCGAATCATAGGAAAACTCGACTAAGCCGTAGGAAAATGCAGCAGCAAGGAGCGGAGCTACCAGTTTGCCGACAGCCCAGCCCAGCATTTTCAGCGGCACTTCGCACAAAAGCACGACTAGCGCCAGGATCTTCTGACGGCGGGAAAAGCAGAACGTATCGGCGGCGGCAAGCAGGCAAAATGCGGCGACCCAGTAAAAAAGCATGTGCACGCCATAATAGGCGATGGGCAAGGACAGCGGCAGGCGGGCAATCAACACCATCAGCGGTTGAAACAGCGCCGGCTCAGTGAGCCACGGTGCGTTGTAATTGGCGACTAACATGCTGTCGCGGGCCAAGGCGATCCAAGTTAAGTACTGGGGAATGTCGAGGTTACGAAGATATCCGAGCGGAGTAAATCCAGGGGGAGGAGTAAGTAGGCCAGCTATAACACCCAGATGGTGCAGAAACATGAGAAGCGTTCCCAGCCCCACTGCGGGCAATAACCGTTTGCGCAATACCGTTGCCATAGAGGTTCTTTTACAGCTATCGGCAGTTGTTCGAAAAAGCAGAAGAGGAGAACAACGCACCCGAAGGCCGCCATTCTCCTGTTCGTTCGCCCAGAGGCGGTTTAAAGGCTTAGGAGCCTTGTGAAGCTGCGCTGGACATCGAACTGCCGATCTTCGAGAAGATGGTGCTGATGTTCGTTGAAACGTTAGGCATAATTGCGCCAGCGGCGACGGCTACGAAGCCAGCCATCAACGCGTATTCGATAAGGTCCTGACCTTTGGTGTCCGTCAAAATGCGGAGGTTCAAAAGTGTGTTCTTAATATTTTTCATGTGTCTATCTCCCTATTTCGCAAATGCATGTTGCTCTGCTATAAGTAAGTTATCATCGGGTAGACTTCACAGAAATCAGCAAAAGCCCTAGTTTGGACCTAAGAAATCCCCAATACCTTACCCCCGGAACCGGGAAGGTACTAAGGGCTTAGTGTCCCATAGCCTTGTCAATCTCATCGGCAATTGATGGCAAACGTTGAGGGTTACTCAACAAATTTCTTATTCCGTACTCCTTGAACTTAACGTAGAAGGTCTCCACTGCGAAGAAGGCTAGGGAATAAGCAAGCGCTGCGTGTTCGGGACTCATGCGCGACCAGGTCTGGGTCATGCGGTTGAGCTTGGGCACGGTATTGAGGCGCATCGCCTCAGTGAGCTTTGCTTTAGCGACGGGGGGGTAGGTTTGCCCGGATAGCCGTTGTGCCAGGCCTTCGTGCAGCCAGGCTGGCCAAGGGCCGATATTGGCGAGGCAGGCGTGAACCATTTCATGGGAAAAAGTACGCCGGGTTTGCTCGCCCAATCCGCCGGGTTCAAGCATGGCAACGCGAATGCGCCCATCGAATTGCCCAACCGACCATTCTGCGGCATCAATCGTTTTCTGATAATCGCCCAGCGTTTGGGCGATTGCTGTAAGGCGTTCAGTGGAGCGGCAGCCAAGTTCGTCAGAAATGCGGGTGTATTCGCGGTCTAGCAAAGTGAGGATTGCGTGCGCCGTTTCCTCGGTCAACACGCCGGGCAAGTAGCGGAGTTGGACGCGCAGACCGACCAGCTTCTTCATAGTACGGTCGGCATCGAATTCTTTAATGACGCGTTTGAAGATGGCCTCAAGCCCGGAATCGGGGTCCATTTCGAGGGCATTTTTCAGATACACCACCGCTGATGCCAGTTCGTCCGCCCGATATGCTGCGATTCCGGCCAGTTCCAACAGCTTGGCATCGCCGGGGGTCTTTTTCAGTTCCCCCTCAATCAATTCAAGCGCTTGCTGCGGCTGATTAACGCTTAACAGTTCAACGGCCTTAGTGATTTCCGGGGAGATATTGCTGGGCAACTGCACTGGAGGGCGGCCGATTCTGGCGGCGCCGATACCAATGCTGGGGGCTGCTTTACGCTCGCTTTCCACTCGTTCCACGCCATTTAGCGCTTCGGCGGGAAGGAAACCGTACCAAGTTTTGCCTTGATGGCGGACTGTGACGAAATAGCAGCCGTCGATGCCGGACCGGATTTCCACATTAGCGCCGGCCGATAAATGGTCGATCGGTTCGTCGCCCGGGCCGCAGCCCTTTTTGAGGAGAGTATTATCCAGCTTAACGGTGATACCGCCTTGCGCCCCCCACCCGGCAATCGAGCAGAAGAAACAGAAGGTGAAGGCGAGGCGCAACACGTTCTTCATATAACTGATGCTAACCCGAATCGGCACTGGCCGGTGAAGCATTACTGTAACTTGTACTTTTGTTTCATCACTGTAACGTTGGATTTGGCTTGGGTCTGGTATTTGCCGGGGATGGCGGCGCATTGCTGACTGAATTTGTATGCTTCCATAATCTGAGGGCGATTGCCCTTCGGGTCGGCCATAGAGAAATTCGCAAGCCCTAGGAAGAACAGGGTTTCCGCCTTCATTTCCTGATTATTTTGCACGTTGGGCAGGGCCAGGCGGAGGTATTTGTCGGCGTCAGACCATTTTTTGTCGGTTGAAGCCATTAACCCTAGCATCCAGTTGCCGAGGCCTGTTTTGAAGGCTACAGTCTTTTGCCAGTCGGCATCGGCTACATTGGCAGGCTTGGGTTTCACTGCAACTACTTCGATCATTTTCTGAGCATAATGAGTGGCTTTTGCCTTGTCTTTCATGCCTTCGAAGTAAGAACTGGAGGCGAACAGCAGCACATCGTCGTTTGATTGATCGGTGGCAAGAATTTGTTCGGCTTTGGCGAGTGCACCGGGGCGGTCACCCAGTTGTTGAAGGGCAACGAATTCCAGAGGGCGCGTTTCCTTTAAATATTGCGAATTTGGGCTGCGTTTTTCCAGAGCCCCGAACAATTGCAGTCGCAACTTCGGATCGGGGTTGCCTAAACCTGTGGCATATAGCGCATATTCGGTATAAATATCCACCTGTTTGGAATAATCCACAAGCCGTTTCCACTCTTCCACTTCCTCTTCGTCCTTCGGTTTGGGAGAGGCGACAACCTTGCGGGCGATTTCCGAAGTTGTGTTGGACCATTGCAGAATCAACGCCGGATCTTTCTTGCCTTCAGCAGCCTTCAAATTTCCCTGCGCCGTTTCGACATCCAGCGGATCAACGGCCAGAATACGATTACCTGCATCGAGTGCCTTATCGAAGTTATTCGCCTTCAGAAATATGGTTTGCATCTGCTGAAGCACCCAGGGGGCCGAGGCATCTTTCGAGTGCTTTTCGATAAACGCTTCCATCATCGCCATTTTGCGGTCACCCTCAGGTTCCTGGCCGATCATCTGTAGAAGCAGGCCTTCAGGCGTTTCGGCGTTGATGTTCACCTTGTGACGTTGGGCGGCCAGGGGCCAAGCCAAAAGCAGTGCTAGCGGAAGAAGGAAAATGCGCATGGTATCCTCGTGTCGAAATGTATCGATTACCTAGTTGAGGATTATATCGAAAAGTTGTCACAGGAGGGGAGGTCTGTCATTTACTATGTCAGAAACAATTCTAGTAACGGGCGGTACGGGCATGCTGGGGCGGTGCCTTGTGCCTACGCTATTGCATGCAGGGCACAACGTGCGGCTGCTTGGACGAAGGCGTGGGGATCCTGCGGCTGAACACTTTTCGGCCGACCTTGCGGGTAGTCCCGATTTGCGCGCGGCGTTGGGTGGGATCACAACGGTCATTCATGCTGGCTCCAGCCCATGGAATAAAATGCAGGCCGTGGATATTGAAGGGACGCGCAAGCTGCTATCGGCTTGTGGGGAAATTCGGAACTTTGTTTATGTGTCAATCACCGGAGTGGATCGAATTCCCGTCGCTTATTATAAGGTTAAGCACGAAGCCGAGCGGATTATTGGGCAAAGCAAGGTGCCTTATACGATTGTGCGCACCACGCAATTCCATCCATTTGTGGAATACCTGCTAAAAAAGGCGGCTGTTCTGCCATATCAAGCGAAACTACAGCCGATTCACCTGAATGAGGCGGCGGATCGAATTATGCAGGCGGCTGTGGGCGAGCCCAAGGGAATGATGATTGAGGCGGGTGGTCCGGACGTATTCACGCTGGGTGAGTTGAAAGAGCAATGGGAGCAGGCGCGGGGACGGCGCAAGTGGGCGTTACCATTGCCAGTAATTGGCCGGGCGATGCGCGCATTGGACGAGGGGGGTGCAACTTGCCCTAATGGGTTTCGTGGAAAGGTAGGGTGGAAGGATTGGTTGGGTACACAATTTCGATCCAAAACGATAGCTCAACTTTGATAGGCATTCAGGTCATCGGGGAATCCCGATCTCAAGACCCGAAACTGGGATACCTCAACCTTCAAATAAGCCGCAGGGCAGCGTTGTAGGGGGGAGATCGGGGACGGAGGCGTTGGAAGATTGGGGACGGGGGCGTTAATTAACATCGGTAAATTAACACCCCCGTCCCCGATCTTTATTCCCATGCAGCCATCCATTGCCTCGATTCTGGTGTCGTTAGCTGTCGCTTCAACCGGCCGAACCGGCTTTGACAACACGGCGCAAGCGCTTATTGGAACATCGGGGAGATGTCTCGCTATAGAATTTGAACCGGCAAAGGTTTGCTGTTCACGCCATCCACTGTCAAGACTATAGTGGCCGCACCGGTTCCCACAAGCGATGGCGGTAGGGATAGGTTCACTTGGTCAAGGCCAGGAAATCCGCCCTGCGGCCCGGCATACATCACGGGAACAGTGATTCCAGCAATAGTGCATGTAACTTCTTCGAGCGAGCTTCTGCCACGAAAACCGGTGCCATACAATTCGACAAGTTGGCCATTGATTGCCGCAGCAAAAAGCGCCGGGGCAACTAAACCGACTTGCACGATGCCGAAAGATACCGTGCCATCGGTGCCGGTTGCCACCACTCCGGACATTCCCGTTGCAACGTTTGAGGGCGTGAGAAAGGTAACTTGATTTGCGGACTGAGAGATTATCGCCGCAGAACGACTGACCCCGGAATTGTCGATCAATACAAGGCTTTCTAAGCCCGTCGGCACACCGCTAGCTTCACTGATCGACTCAGGTGCCAACGACGAATTGGAAATCGTGATCGCCGCGTCGTTCCACGGTCCAGGGTTGTCGGGCAATGCGGCAGGCAGCGATCGCGTGCCTCGAAAGCCCCTGGAAATCTCACCAGCCAAGCGCAAATACCAATCACTGGGCAAAGTAAACCCATCGGCATCCAGCGTGAGCCAGTAGCCTTGGTCCGGTGCGTTTTGACGGAGCGGGGCAACTTTGAACATCGCCGTGGCTTCATTAACCTCGTCAAACATTGCTATCTTCAAAGTCTGCGCTCCAGCCGCGCGAGCGTTGTAAGCCTGCCGCCACAGAAACTCGCCACGATTGCGCGGGATCTGATTTTCCGGCGAAGTCCGGTTCAGGTTGTGCCAGGAAAAACCAGGGAAAATCACCGGCATGTAGACTTGGTTGCGTGTTGCGGTGGCCGCCAAATCAGGCTTAATCTGCGTCGTATTCCAACGATCCACGCCTGCAATATTGGAGTAACGGCCGACGGTCCAAGGCTGAATACCGTCCATAGATAAATATACGTCGGCCCAACGCTTATCTGTTGCCGCATCGTTCGACAGTCCGCGCCAATAAGCTGGAGTGCCACCAAGGTAGAAAACTTGCGCCTGAGTGCGGAACCAATCGATCAATTCCTGTGCAGCAGCGGGATCTGATGGCGGGTGGCGGGTATCGCTGAGCCCGATGCCCCAAATACCCAAAACCGGCTTGCCATCGTGGCGTTGATACGAGGGGTGCGCAGTCACCCCTAATGTTTCCACCAGGTATTTCCAATCGTTCCGAAGGTCGGCTGCAACGGTCGCCGGATTGGCACCACTAATATCGTATTCGATAGCGAACACGCGCCCTGTGGAGCGTGCCGCAGCCATCACGTTTTTCAAAACCGCGTCCCCAGAAGCACGGCTGCCTGGAATATCTGTGACGAAGCGCTGTAACAATACGCCGTCTAACCCATACTGCTGCATCCAACGGAAATGCCGAGCCACTGTTTTGCTGTTTCCCGCAGAAAATAGCCGGGCAGGTGAGGTGCCAATGGTCATGTTGGGCACCGCGCACAACTCATCGGCGTCGAATTCCCGAAGATCGGGATACATGTCGATCACAAGCGATGCAGCTGTTGGCGTGCCATTCGCCCAATGACTCCAATTAGTGCCCGACGTTCCGCCGCCGGGGCAGCGGAACCAGCCTTGATAGCCAAGCAACACTTTGCCCGTAAGTGTAGCCGGCTCTACCGCTTGCCCAAATGCTGCTGCCGCCAACAGCATCGCCGCTGCAAACCGAAAGGCACTAGGAATCAGTATGTGGAACATTAATACTCGAGGCGAAGGCCCAACTGCATTGTACGATTTCCAGCTTTCGACGTGATCCGTCCATAGGTCCCCGAAGTAATGGCAGCGCTGGGAGCCCCTAAATTAGGGTGATTCAGCATGTTGTACATCTCCGCCCTGAACTGCAGCCGCATTCGCTCGCGTATCGGCTGCCAGCGGCTCATCACCGTATCGAAGGCGAAAATCCCCGGGTTTCTCAGACTCGGCTCCGTCCTCGAACCGGTGCCAAACTGATAGGGAGCCGGGCTGGCATAGGCTGTTGTATCAAACCACCGATCCATGCTTTGGCCAGTTGAAAGGTTGGCGTCTTTAAGGCGGTCCGCATAGCAACCCAATCCGCTGGCGCCAGCGAAGGTACAAGCCGCTGAGATCGAAATGGGAGTTCCTGTCTGGGCTGAAAGAATTCCGCTGGTCTGCCAGTTACCAAGGACGTGACCCATAATCCCTTTCGACAGGAAGCGCTTTCCATGACCGAAGGGAAGTTCATACACGTAATTCGTAACCAGCCGTTGCGAGATGTCCGCAGCAGAAAGCGAGCGCGACATGTTCAAGTTGTATGGATTGATGTAGTTTGCACCACCGACGAACCGCTCATTCACGTTGTCAATCAGTTTCGCTCCAGTAAAGGATACCTGGAATAGAAAGCCGTGGGTGAATGTACGTTCACCACGTAGGGTGAAACCATGGTAAACCGAATCGCCGATGGACGCCCTGGTCTGGCTCACGCCGCCGTATTGCGGGAATGGCACCAGCAGCGCGCCCCTGCGTACCTGTGCTGCACTCATTGCTCCGGTTGTGATCTTGCCAAAAAAGGGATTCGGAACCAGAGTATTCAGCCCGGTTCCAAGCGATAAATTCTCAGGGAAGGTCGCATTGCGTGCAAAGTTGTTCCAGATACGCTGTCCACGGCTGCCAATGTAGGCAACCTCAAACAGTAGATTTTTGCCAACGTTGCGCTGAATATTGGCGTTCCACATCTGATTCATTGGCGTGGGCCAGTTCGGGAAGATCGCATTGATCCCATTCCCAACCAGGGAATTGGGGTAGGGCAATAGTCCGGTTACAAATGGATTGGCGAGAGAAGCGCCAGCTACTGGCGTATTCGGTGCTGCCGGAGGCTGTCCGAAAAAGATAGCGGTTGAAACTGACGATCCACTTCCCAAGTCGCCCGGGCTGGAGCCAATTCCACCGCTTCCAGGGGCAAAAAACAGTCCGTATCCAGCCCGGAATACCGTGTTTGGAAGGAATGTCCACGCTAGGCCAAGGCGCGGGGCCCAGTTGCGATTAGGAGTATTCGGGTAACGATGTGTACTCGATGTGGGTAGCAAGACACCTTTCAAGCCAGTAACCGGCTCAGTTGCCGCAGGATCGAAATATGCAAGCTGGTTGTAGCGTTCCTTGAACGGAGTCTGGTACTCATAGCGAATCCCAAGGTTGATGGTGAGTGAACGGGACACTTTCCAATCATCCTGCAAGTACCAGTTATAGCTGGTTTGTAGGAGAGCCAGCGAAGGACCTATTGTAAAGCTCCCACCATCTGGCGCCCCCAGCAAAGCGCT
>JBBRJC010000138.1:0-8369 GCA_038220135.1 Bryobacterales bacterium
CCGGTCGAATAGAATCAGCGAACGGAAACAGTAGCTTTCTGCTGACTCCAGACTCCATTGACAGCGATTCCATGGGAACCTTACGCGTGGTCGTGGCGCTGTTGGTCGAACAGGCATCGCTCAGTGGGGCCGCATCAATAATCGCCTCCCAGGGCCCGCCGCGACCGGCAGGGGGAACTTCGGCTCGACTCCCAATTGTGCCGCACGCTCAAATCGGCGTTCAAGCATTCGTGATAAACTTTACAGGGAGAATTTCCTCAACCATGGCCGTTTCTTTCGCGATCCGTCGTATTTCGAAGGCGCCGGTATCGCTGGTATTCTGTCTGATCCTGTGCCTGGCCTCGCCCTGCCGCTCGATAGCCGCTGATCATCAAGCGCTCAAGGCCGATACCGAAGAGTTCTTTCGTAGCCGCATAACGCCGTTTGTCACAACCTATTGCCTGCCCTGCCACCAGAACAAGCGGCCAACGCGGGCGGGAGTCAATTTCTCCCCAGCGCTAAAGGATCCCGGTCACGCTGCCTTCACCGAACAGTGGAAGAAAGCGGCCGCCAGAGTAAATGCGCATGACATGCCGCCCAAAGGCGCGCCTCAGCCGGACGATGCTGACCGCCAGATGTTCGTCGGTTGGCTTGCGAAGCTGAAGTACCTCAGCCGAAAGGATCCGGGACTTTTCGTTATCCGGCGGTTGACCAAGACCGAATACAGCAACACGCTGCGGGATCTGTTGGGCGTCGAGCCGTCGATTGCCGGTGGACTGCCGGATGAAGTCAGCGGCGAAGGGTATCTTAATTCGCTTTCGCCCCTCCAACTAGAGCAGTATCTGAAGATCGCTGATAAGGTGTTGGGCCGCATTGTGGCGCCGCAAGGCAAGCCGCCGACCGCAATGCAGAAGCGACTATTCGGCAAACCTGTCGCTGCGGGGACGAACCCTCGGGAAGCGGCGCGGGAGGTCGCCCGGTCTCTTGCAAGGAGAGCCTACCGCCGGCCACCGACTGAGACGGAGCTGGACGTCCTGGTTGAGACGTTCGATCTGGGAAGGCGTAACAACCTGGCCTACCAGCAGTCGCTTCACTTGATGCTCAAGGCCATTCTCGTTTCTCCTCAGTTGCTGTTTATTACTCCGGTTGGAGAAGCCGGATCGAGCACCGGGATTGTTCCGCTGGACGACCATCAACTCGCGTCGCGTTTGTCGTATCTGTTATGGGCCACTATGCCCGACGACGAACTGATGGCGCTGGCCGACAGCGGGAAGCTGCATGAGCCGGCGGTTCTGAAGGCGCAGGCGAAGCGTTTACTGGACGATCGTCGTTCGCGGGCATTGTTCGACGGCTTCGGTGCGCAGTGGTTGAGCGTCGGCGGGTTGAAGCGTCAAGTCTTCGATTCCGCGATGTTTCCGCAAATGACCGCTGAGATGCGTCAGGCGATGTATGACGAAGTCCGACTGTTTTTCGAGAGCATCGTCCGCGAAAACAAAAACGTCATCTGTTTCGTAGACAGTGATTACACCTATCTCAATGAAACCCTTGCTGCGATTTACGGCTTGCAGAAAACCGTGAAGGGATCCGAGATGCGTCGGGTCCGGCTGAGTGATGGCAATCGCGGGGGTGTGCTGGGGATGCCGGGTGTCCTCGCCGCAACCTCTTTCCCCAACCGCACGAGCCCGGTGAAGCGTGGCGTTTGGGTGCTGGAACAAGTGCTCGGCGACCATGTGCCGGCCGCCCCACCCAACGTTCCGGCCCTGGACAAACAGGACCAGGCGACTGTAACGAATCTCACGGTCCGTCAGCGTACCGAACTGCACCGCACGAATCCCGTCTGCGCCAATTGCCATCAGATCCTGGACCCGATCGGGTTCGGTTTGGAGAAGTTCGATGCCATCGGGCGATGGCGCGACCGGGACAGCAATGGCCAGCCGATTGATGCGGCTGGGGAGCTTCCCGGTGGACAACGTTTTTCGGGCCCTCGAGATCTGAAAGCCATCATCGGCGCGCGAACCGGCAACGTTTCCCGCAACCTGCTGGAGAGACTGTTGGCCTACGCCTTGGGCCGCAGGCTGGAAGGCTATGATGAAATTGTAGTGGATGACCTGATGGGTGAGATCGCCGCCGACGGGTACCGCATGCGGGCGCTCATCTATGGGGTCATCATGAGTTATCCCTTTACGCATCGGCGACTGGAAGAAAGAGGAGGCTTCAATGAGCAGAAGCGCAATGATTGACCGGCGAGCTTACCTGAAAGGGTTGGGGGTTTCCCTCGCCCTGCCGCTCATGGATTCCATGGGTTGGGCAGACACCGCCAAGACCAAGCCACCCCTACGCCTTGGATTCATGTACATGCCTCATGGGGTAATCATGGATCAGTTCTGGCCAGTGGATGCGGCGAGTTTTCGCTCGTCGCCGCCGCCGGCGCTCGAATCGTTGCTTCCGGTGCTCGATCAGTGTCTGATGATGAAGGGAATTTCCGGCGTGCCCATCGCTCCTTTTACTGGGGCACCTCACGCGCTCGAACTATCCACATGGCTCACGGCGATGTTGCCTGCCGCTGACAAGCGGAACGAGATCAACATCGCCATCTCCGCAGATCAGATTGCCGCCAACCACGTGGGAGCCTTCACCGCATTGCCGTCGTTGGAACTGGCAACGATGCCCCAGACGTGGAAGGAGAATCAGGAAGGTTTGAACGAGGCCTACTATTCGCACTGCAGTTTTCGTTCCCCGACGCAGGCGGTCCCTGCAGAGATCAATCCACGGAGCGTGCTCTATCGCCTGTTCAACAAACAGGAGGAGAGTGGCGGAGGGCGCGAATCGTCGCCGCTGAATGCTCTGGATAGAAGCTTGTTGGACATCGTGCTAGGCGGCGCAAGGGACCTGCGGCGTACGTTGCCCACGTCGGACCAACGGAAGCTGGATGAATACCTGGACAGCGTTCGCTCGGTGGAACGACGCATCGCTGCCATAGAGTATCGCCAGAAGGAGGCAGCCTTGGAAAAGGCCGGCCTGCGCGCGAGCAAACGTCACACGACAGATTCGCCTCCGATCGAGATCAAGATCCCAGATGGCGAAAAACGGAGCGCGTACATGCAGGTGATGTGCGACCTGAACGTACTGGCGTTTCAGACGGATACGACTCGTGTAAGCACCTACATCGGCTCAACACCCAATGGGGCATCTTATCCCGAACTGGGTTTCAACGATCAGCATCACTCTAACACCCATCACAACAACGAACCGGAAAAGGTTCGAAAGATTGCCCGGATTACCGAATTCAACATCGCGCAGTTCGCCTACATGGTGAAGAAGATGCACGGCCTGCGGGAAGCCGGCGGCACCTTGCTCGACAACTGCATCATGATGTGGGGATCCGGCCTTGAGGATGGGAATAAGCATACCCGCGAAAACCTTCCATTCGTGATTGCCGGCAAAGGCGGCGGTTCGATCAAAACGGGACGTTACTTCCCGGATACGAAGGGAAATCAGGGCGATCTGCTGACCACCCTGCTCGCCTGCGCCGGCATTCCGATAGACCGCCCCGTTGGGATAGCGACGAAGCAACTCGGGGAAATCAAGGCCTAGGAATCAACCACCGCCTGTCAAAGAACCCGGCCGGCAGGAAGAGGACTCGCCGCCGGCGAGTGCCGAAATCGGCGCTCCCAGGGCTGGTGAGAATCGACAGTGGACTGGTATTTGCTTCCTCATGGACTCACCCTGGTGATACGATTGCCGAGTTTCGACATGGATCAGTCATGTGCGCTGAGGTCCTCATACCTAACGTAGTCCCTCCTCAGTACTTAACGGGAAAGTTGGCGATGATGCGGCGGATGGCTGGGTCGCTGGTGAAGATGGAGAATTATTATAAGGCGGATATTATTATGGGGAAGGTGAGCTACTAGGGGCGGGGCGTTTGTTCGGTGCTCGTGGCTGATAGGGAAAGTGCATTCCTTGAGCGTTGCTTTGAAACGCGGACAACGCTTTTGTTCCCAAAATCAGATAGTTTGAGCATGCGACAGGTTCTGCTCTATCGAGGGGAAGACGGCTGGGTGGTGGCCGAGTGCCCCATTCTGCCCGGCTGTGTGTCCCAGGGCGAAACCCAGGAAGCGGCGATTGGGAACGTTAGAGAAGCTATTCAGGCTTACGTCGGCGCCCTGGATGCAGACCACCTCCCAGATCCTGAAGAGCACTTCGACGCACGCCTCGTTACCGTTCTACGGTCGGCACAACCGCCTGGGAAGATGGATCATCGCGCCGCAGGATAATGTGGCTTTCCACCTGCCGGACGAAGCGGAATCCCACTTTAGCATTCGTAAAAGAAGTTTCAAGTTTTCAGCCGTGGGTAAGGATGCGCGTTATTTCCTCATCGGTGTACGGCTCACCTGAAGGATTACCAGGGCGCAATCCCACATTACCGAAACCACGCTTTTTGGCGAGAGTGGGCTGATCCCTGCGTAAGGCCAGCTCAGAACTGTTTGACAATACCGGCCTGTTTTAGTACCCCATTCGCGGTGTGCCGCGAGAGGATCTTCCGGTCTACAGGGAACCGCCGTTGCGTAATTGGGCTGAATCAGATTTCATGATCTCCCCGGCCAGACCGCTCAAAGCAACATCCGTGTAAGCGAAGCAGGTCCTTCACCTTTGGCGTGTAACTGACCATCAGGACGCTAGGACGTAACTCTCTTCGTGCTGGTATCGTACGTGAAATCGGACTGTCCGCTCGACCGGGACGCCATTTAGTTCCAACAACTCGGGGATGAGGATTCTCAGCTTCTGCACCAGAATACTAGGTGAGCCGCCTTCAGCGACGAGTCCGGGTACATCCTCGCTTTCGGCCACCCAGACGCCAGCATCACCGTCCCATTGGGCCAGGATTTCGTACACGCTGATGGGGGCTGTTTCTTCCACTGCGACCATACTAACACGCCAGTGGCGGAGGCAAAAATCTTGAGAATCAACTCATCGATTCAGGAACTCCGTGGTTCCTAAGTGATCCCCATACGTTCCAACTTCCGGTATAGCGTCTTGCGTTCGATCCCCAGAAGCTTCGCCGCATGGCTCTTGTTTCCACCCACCGCCGCCAGCACTTTGCGAATCTGTTCGGCCTCGGTATCGGCCAGTGATTCGCTCGCATTTTCGCGGCTTTCCATTGCCTCAATCGCTTCCTTCACGGCAATCTCATCGATCTTGCCTTGCGGTGCCAGAATCACCAACCGCTCAATCATGTGCTGCAACTGGCGCACATTGCCGGGCCACGTGTAACTAGCCAATTCTTTCACACCACTCTCGGTCAAGCGGGCGGTCTGATTGTAGCGGCTGTTGTAGCGGATCAGGAATGTTTGCGCCAGCAGCGGAACGTCTCCGCGCCGTTCGCGCAATGGCGGCATCGTAATCGAAATCACATTCAGACGGAACAGCAAATCTTCGCGGAAGATTTTTTCCTCAGCCAGCTTGCGGAGGTTCTTATTGGTGGCTGCGACAATGCGCACGTCTACCGTTTTTGCCCGCGAAGCACCTACCGGACGTACTTCATGCTCCTGTAGAAAACGAAGCAGCTTTAACTGAAATGGCTGGTCTATTTCGCCGATTTCGTCCAGAAATACCGTGCCCGTGTGGCCCGCTTCGAAGACGCCGATACGGTCACGATCGGCCCCAGTGAAGGCGCCTTTCATGGCACCGAACAATTCGCTGTCCAGCAGCGACGGCGTGATGGAACCGCAATCGACGGCGATGAACGGCTTTTCCGCGCGCGTGGAGTAGCGGTGGATCATGCGCGCGATCAACTCTTTGCCTGTGCCGGTTTCGCCCTCAATTAATACAGTGGCGCCGGTGGGGGCTACTTTTGAGATGGTCTTGAAAATTTCCACCATGCCCGGGGAACTGCCGATCATGTCGGTATCGGGAATATCATCGATCCAAACTTCTTTTTCGTCGTCTACCTCGAACGTCTTTTCCGCACGCTTGACGGCGTCGATAAGATCGTCGAGCTCAAACGGTTTTGCAAGATAATCGAACGCTCCTCCGCGTGTGGCGGCCATCACCGTTTCCATGCTGCCGCGGCCCGACATCATAATTACGGCGCAATCGGGGTTAGCATTTTTCGCAGCGTTCAACACATCAATGCCGGTGCGCTCGTCCAAATAAATATCGGAAATTACAATCGGGAAATTACCTTCGGCTAAACGGCGCAACGCTTCACGGGTGTTGGATACTGCCTCCACCTGATAGTTTTCAAACTCCAGGCACTGCGTGATCGTGATGCGGAGCGAATTGTCATCTTCTACTACGAGGATGCGTTGCAAGTTTCAATCTCCTCACAAGGCAAAATCATGGTGAAGCAAGAGCCCAGGCCGGGGCGCGATGTCACTTCCATCTTCCCGCCGTGATGCGTCACAATCTGCTGCACGATGGACAATCCAATGCCCGTGCCTGCTTCTCCAGAAGCCTGTGCTTTCTTGGTGCGATAAAACTTTGTGAAAATCTGCTTGAGTTCTTTTTCGTCCATGCCAATGCCTTCATCCTTTACGGATAGACGCAGGACGGAGCCGTCGAGGGATGCTCCTACTGTAACATGAGTTTCGCCCGGTGAATACTTAATCGCGTTATTCAACAAATTGTACACCGCATATTCCATTAATTCGTGATCACCAAGCAGTTTGACGGCAGGGGCTGGTTGGCTGGTTACTTCAATCTGCTTGCGTTCGGCCAGTGGCGCGACGCGGGCGAGGCAGCTTTCCAGAATGGCACGCATATCGAACGGCTCTTTTTTGAGCTGCATTTGGCCATCGCTAAGACGCTCCACATCAAGGAAGGTTTGGATCATTTTGCCCAGCCGTTTCGATTCGGAATTGATCATCTGCGCCATCTGTTTTCGCTTGTCGTCATTCATGTTGTAGCGGGTCATCAACTCGCTGGAGCCTTGAATGGCCGTGAGTGGAGAACGCATTTCATGGGCAACGAAATGGATCGCTTCCTGGTAGCGCGTCTTCTCCGATTCCGATGTTTGCAACTGACTGCGTGTAAGGAAGTGTGCGAAAGTGGCGGCGGTGGAAACGCTTAACCAGGAGATGATTACTGGGGCGAAGTAAGGGAACACGATGCCATTCAGAAAGAATGTGTGTGGGACAAGATGGGCTATGGTGATGATCGCCAAACCGCACAAATACGCGGGCCAGCCCGAGAGCAAGTAGAATGTTGTACCTGCTGCGATAGCCAGAAAAAGGCCCAGCAAAATGCCGTTGTGCATGCGGTAATCGGCCAGGAATCGCTTGCTTGCCAGGGTCTCATAAAGCTGGGCGTGAATCTCCACACCGGGCATTGGCCGGCGCATCGTGTAAGGGGTCATGTACCGGTCGCGCGCGGTGGATTGTGATGTTGCGCCCACAAACACCACCTTATCTTTTGCCATGGCCGCTTTCGATGGATCATCCAGCAGTTGCTTCAACGTCAGTTGCGGTATTTGAGAATTTCCATCTTCAGTGGGGGGCAGGAAACGAATGCGCAGGCTGCGGCCGCCGGGGTCGCGGGCAACGGGAATTCGCACACCATCGGCATCCAGATCGTCCGGCGATTCTTCCAGTTGCTTGACGTTGTGCGCTTTCAAATAAGCTTCAAAACCAAGGGCCCAGCGACGGTCTCTGCCCACGGCGCGCTCAAGCGGAATGTGGCGCGTAACGCCGTCGTCGTCATCGGCGGTGGCGTGCACGTGGCCGATTGCTTTGGAAGCTTTCTGGAAAAGCGCGATGGGGTCTTCCCATTTATTCGCACCCATTTCGCAGGGCAGAATCACGGTGCCAATATTGCGAAGCGCTGCGGCCAGTAGCGCATTTTGTGCTTCGTCGCCTTTGTCGGCCAGAATCACGTCGATAGCTACTACTTTGGGCTTGGCTTGCGCTATCAGATTCAGGCCTTGAGCGAGGGCTTCACGCAGGTGGCCCACTCCACCCATTTGCACATACGATTCGTCGTCAATGCCCAGGATCAGAGATTCCGGCTGCCACGGCGCCGGCTTGTGCATGAAAAACATCCAGTCGGTAGCGTAGTTGTCAATGCGGCTTGCCAGGGGAGAGTAGGACACAGCAAGCGCGACTGTAACCACGGCGATGAGCGCCGCAGAATAGGTCGTGGCTGGAATCCGTGTGGTTGCCATTAGCTATTATTTACGTGCTTTTAGAAGCTTTTCCAGCTCGTCCGGCTCGCGTGGCAGGGCATCGCTGAGCACTCTGCTGCCCGTTGCTGTGACCAGAATCATATCCTCAATTCGTATGCCGATGCTTTCTTCCGGAATGTAGATCCCCGGTTCGATAGTGATTACGTTACCCTCTTCAAGTGGTGCCAGTGGCACTGCGGCGTCGTGAACCTCAAGGCCGACGTGATGACCC
>JBBRJC010000139.1:0-8366 GCA_038220135.1 Bryobacterales bacterium
TTGCCGAAAATGGAATGAAGCGGACCGCGCGCGGGCCTGGAATGGTAATGACTCCGAAGGGGACGCGGCAGCGGAATTTTCTGGCACCGTGGCTTGAATTGAGCTTGCCCATGGCGGTGTCGAAACCGCTGCCTGTAACGCTTGCCGCTGGTAGCCATATGGTCCACATAAGCCAGGGTTTTGAATATCCGATTACCTACAAAGCCAATGTGCGGGCCGGCGCCAAGGCCAGTGGAAAGATCAGCAATTCCATTTCCGCCCGCATGGGCAATATCCGCATTATCAAAGGTGCCGATGAGGGGAAGGGGATCTTTCTAAACACGAATTTCTTCACGCCCATTGCAACTTTCGATATGTTGCTGGAAACGCAAACGGAAGTGGATGGGCGGCCAGTTTCAATCTACGCGCCTGCCATTGAAATTGAAGTGGTGGCCGGCTTTCAAGTGAAACTGGCAACGACGCAATTGAAGATGGCACCAGGTGGGAAGACACAACTTTCCGGCACCATTTGGCGCGACTTCACGTTTGAAGGATCCACGATAAAAATCGGCACCGCTGATTTGCCGGACAACGTCACCTGCGCACCGGTTGAAATTGCCGCAGAGCAAACGGCGTTCACGCTTTCGTGCGAAGCCAGCGCGCAAGCTATCGCCGGAAATTACGATATTCGCCTTACTGGCTTAGCACCGGAAACGGGACGCAAAGCCAAGGCAGATTACAAGATTCAAGACATCGACGCCAAGCTCGCAATTGTGGGCTCGGCACAGGCAGCAAGGTAACAAATTATGAAGCGTATCAGCGTATTTCTTTTCGCCTGTTCGGTTGCAGCAACAGCGGCCCCACAATCGTTTGTGAAAGACATCATGCCGATCATGAACAAATTGGGGTGCACTTCCGGGCCCTGTCATGGTGGTGCGAAAGGCAAGGCCGGTTTCAAACTGAGCCTGCGTGGTTACGATCCTGAGTTTGATTATCGCGCCATTTTGCACGATCTTTCCGGGCGCCGTTTTAATCGGACTGAGCCGGAAAAAAGCCTGGTGTTGCTTAAACCCACCATGGGCGTGCCGCACGGTGGCGGGCTTCGTTTCGATACCGATTCGCCGTACTACAAGCAGATGCTTGCCTGGCTGAGTGAAGGTGCTGTATTTGGCGATCCAGTGTCGGGCACGGTAACGAAACTGGACGTGAGCCCGAATGAGATTTTTGTTTCCAAAGCCGGTCCGTCGCAACAAATGAAAGTGGTGGCCACGTTTGCCGATGGCAGCCAGCGTGACGTGACTCAACTGGCCCAATACAATTCCAGCATGCCGCAGGTGGCTGAAGTGGAAGACAGCGGAGAAGTGAAAACCATTCGCAAAGGCGAAGCCGCTTTGTTGATTCGCTATGAAGGCAAGTTGAATGTTACGCCGGTGACGATCCTTGCCGGCAAGCCCGGCTTTGCCTGGGTGAATCCTGGCGAGAATAACTACATCGACAAACACGTGAACGCTAAGCTGGCGCGGCTGGAACTGTTGCCATCGCCGCTATCCACCGATGCTGAATTTCTGCGCCGGGTCAGTTTTGATCTGATTGGTGTACCGCCCATTCCAGAAGAAATTCGCGCCTTCGTTGCCGATAAAACGGAAGTGAAAAAGAAGCGTGCGGCGATGGTCGACAAACTGATGGCGCGGCCGGAATTTGTGAGTCACTGGTCTGTGAAATGGAGCGATCTGCTGCAGGTGAGCCGCACCAAGCTGGGCGAAAAAGGTGCCTATGCGTTCCACGAATGGATCAAAGAATCGCTGGCTGAAAACAAGCCGTACGACAAGATGGTTCGTGAACTGGTGACTTCACGCGGATCCACTTTCCAGAATCCACCGGCCAATTTCTTCCGCTTCACTTCAGAGCCGAAAGTGGCCATGGAAACTTCGTCGCAATTGTTCCTGGGCGTACGCATGACCTGCGCGCAATGTCACGATCATCCGTTTGAACAGTGGACGCAGAATCAGTATTACCAGTTGACTGCATTCTTTGGAAAGATGGCCGTGAAGAATGGCATGGACGCCGAAGAGGGCGTGGTTTATGAGAAGCGCGAAGATTTTGAAACCAAGCATCCCAAAGATGGCCGCATCATGGGACCGAAGTTTTTGTTTTCCAACGACAAGTATGCTGTTCGCGAAACCGATCTGCGCGATAGCTTTGCCGAATGGCTGACGGCGCGCGACAATCCTTACTTTTCAAAAGCGATGCCGAACCGTTTGTGGAGCTATTTTATGGGTAAGGGTCTGATTGATCCAGTGGACGATATTCGCGCGTCCAACCCGCCTTCGAACGCCGCATTGATGGATGCTCTGACGAAAGATTTCCTGGATCACAATTTCGATTTGCGGCACATGATCAAGACCATTGTGAATTCGCGAACCTACCAATTGAGTTACATGACGAACACCTGGAATGCGGAAGATGAGCTGAATTATAGCCATACTTTGCCGCGCCGCTTAAGTGCGGAACAGTTGTTTGATGCCATTCAATCGGCCACAGGAAGCAGGAAGAAATTCCCGGAGGTTCCGGCGGAATCGAAGGCTCAGGATTTTGTTGATCCGCACGTTGCCAAAGGTGGATTTCTGGACTTGTTTGGGCGGCCTGAACGGCAGACTTCCTGCGAATGTGAACGGCGTACCGATGTGAGTCTGGTGCAAGCTTTGAACCTGCTTAACGGCAGCATGATCGCTGATGCAATTTCCGATCCTGACGGCCGGTTGGCAAAGTTGCTGGTGAAGAGTACATCGAATAAAGATCTGATTGAGGATCTTTATCTGGCGGCGCTTGGACGCCTGCCGCAGGCCAAGGAATTTGAGATGGCTAACGGGTATTTCAGCAAAGGTGACCGTGGGGAACGCGCTCAGGATTTGATGTGGGCGCTGCTCAATTCCAACGGATTTCTATTCAACCAATAGGGAACTCTAAACGCTTGGCGGTGCTGGCTCGTCAATCAATATTGGCGGGCAGGCGATTCCGCGTCCACGGTCTGCGTGTCCCTTCGGAGATAGAATGGTAGTGATGAAGAAGTGTATTTTAGTGTTGGCGATGGGCTCGGCTGGTTTTGCACAACAGCCGGCAATAAAGCCTCCTGCGGTTAAGCCAGCACCTGTGAAACCGGCGGCAGCCAAGCCTGCGGCGGCAAAACCGGCTGCGGTGAAACCTGCCGCTACGCCAAAGCCTGAAAACGCTGGCGGGCTGTTCAATCAGGCACCCCCTGAATCGAATCGAAAGCTGATGGCTGCAGTGCAGCAATTTTTCCAATTGCATGTGGATGGCAAGTTTCGTCAGGTGACTCCGCTAGTTGCTGAAGATGCGCAGGACGACTACTTCAATTCGGAAAAGACAAAGTATCGGGACTTTGAGATTCTCAGAGTTGAGTACTCCGACAATTTCAAGAAGGCGAAGGTTACAGCAGCGCTTGGCGTGAATTTCGTATTCCGTGGGCAGACGATGCCACTGAAGGCGCCGATGACCTCCAATTGGAAAATCGAAAAGGGCCAATGGCGCTGGTACGTCGATAAGACGGCAAAGTTGCGGACTCCGTTTGGCGCTGTCGAAGCCGGTCCGGGCGACCCGAAAGATCATCTGATCACCCGACCGCAAACCGTCGCCCAAGTGCTGGGCCAAGTGAAGATAGAAAAGAAGGACATTCGACTTTCCAGCTTTGAAGCTTCAAGCGATTCTGTAATCATCGACAATCAAATGCCCGGCGTAGTCACGCTTTCCGTTGAATGCGAAGCATTGCCTGGGCTGACTTGCAAGCTTGCTGAGACGGAATTGAAGGCCGATCAAAAAACTAAACTCCTGATCAAATACGAGCCAGCTGACAAGTCACCGAAGCCTATGCGTCGGGTGGATATTGTGGTGGCTGAGACCGGAGCAAGACTGCCGCTTGCGATCACCTTCGCCGTTTCCGAAGAGCTATTGAAGGACATCCCTAAGCCTTAAAGTTTGGCCCTCCGCTTGCATTGAAACAAGCGGAGGTTCGATTCCACAGTGCGTGTTTCATCTTATTCGCCGGCGCTTATTAGCCAGCCTGTCGCAAAAGGTCAGTCCAGGGCTGCATTAGCTCAACCTGGGCGGTCCAATTTCCTTGATTCTGTACCACTTGCAGCGCCTGCCAGCACGGCGAAAAAAAGTGTCGTAGCGGCGGCGATAGTTGGCCGGCAGTTAACTGCGGCAAGTATTGGGCGCCCAACTGTTGTCAGTGCCAAAATCCCGTCGCCTTCGAGCGATGCGCCTGCCGCAACTACGCCAACTCCCAGTGAGCCTAGTGCCATGGCGAGGCTTTTCGGATGGTCATCTTCCACGCCTAAGGAACCAGCCCCACTGCAAACTACTGCGGTAACGCCGACTGTTACCCCTACTGTTGAAAAAACGGCCAACAAGAATTTAGGAGCTGATTCGCTGGCCGCTCTTACTAATTCCTTGCGGGCGCGTGGGGTGAATCCAGATTCGTTGGGTCTTCGCTATTCCGAGGAAGAGAGCTACTATCCTGGTGGTTCCTATACTAACAAACTGATTACAGCGAACATAAATGGCGAAACGGCGAATTTCGGTGCTGAGTTGGTTTTGAGAAACCCGGAAATCACAAGCACCGAAATTCTTCGCTTTTTAGGTGGCCGCTACTCTTAAACGGTTAAACAGCGACGCCCAATTTCCGAGCAATTGCTTCGAGCAGTGCCCGGTCGTTACGATTGAACCCATACTCCAGGGGCTGCAAGTCTTTGTTACGGACAGCAACTACGCCTGGAAAGGGCATGAACAGTTCTTCGTTGGCCGCCAAAGCGCGAAGTGGCGGAGGAATTTCCGGCACGTCGGCACCAGGAATGTTGGCAACCGAAGGCCCCTTCGGCGGAATATTGACGGTTCCGGCTTCGTCTTTGGTTAGTACCAAGAGTTCGAGAGTCGGTTTGTAGTCGTTCCCGACTAGCGGACTGCCGTTTTGAGCATAGGCGACTACGAAGTCATAGATCACGTTCCGCCGCGGAGTCTGAAGTACCTTGAGGTCCTCCCACCCCTTTGGCGGCCGTTTTGGGTCAAAAGCTGGCGCTTCGTGACCGGTTGCCTTCAAGTAACCTTCGCGAGTTTGATAATAAGGAAACAGATACAGATCTTCGAGTCCGTATTGTGACTTTTGTGATGCTGGCAAATTGATAAACCTCTGATGTTGAGATTACTTGCCGGGCTTCGAGAGCTACCCGATCGATTTACGTGAGCGTCTAAAAATAAAGGAGATAATAAGTTTTCTTTCCAGTGAATGCAGAAGTTTCCTTGGCGGTTTTTGAAATGGCCCCAATAAATGTGGGTTCGTTTTCTTACAATTCGAGAAGCAGTTTCCCAGCTCAGAGCATACCTCTATACGCAGCGGTTTGCAGTTGGCAGAGCCGAAGAGGTAGATCTGTCAATGAAGAGTGGGTTTGTTTTTCAACCTAACCATTTGCCGCCGCAAAACGAACCCAATTTGCCTTTCAGGGAACAGAAACAAATAGAGTCGCTGTAGCTTTCCAACTCTATTTCTCCCACTGTTGCAAAAATCTGGGACGGGGATGTCAATTCTGCAATTAACATCTGTAACGTCTCCTTTCGCCTCATATAGTACCCCCAGCCCGGCAGTCCCACTCAGAGCAATGCCGCTCCCAAGTCCGATATTTCCCGTTTCCTTCCCATAGCTTACAAACCCAGCCACGCAGTACCCTCGAGTCCACTGCTACTCTTGAAACCAGAAAAGGCAACCCACCGCAGTTGCCTTTTCCCATTTCGAAACCCAAGGAGCCCGCCATGTCCACCGCCGCACAAATCACCGCCAGAAGGCAAATTCATAGCCTCCCAAAACGCCACGCACCGCAGCCTAACCGTCACCTATCCCGTAATCGGCACCCGGAAGAACAAACCCAATTCGCCGAAAGGTCCGTCGCTTTCCTAGAAGAACTCCGCCCCTACACCCCGTCAGAACAAACGCAATTCAAGCAACTACTGCTAGCCGCCTGGAATATCGACTGCAGCCATCGCCTCGAAGCCGAACTAGCCGTCGCAACCGGAATCGACCCCATCCTGGACGAAACCACCTATTCCGGTGAATGCGAAAGTTGCCTCGGCGTTTTTAGAAAAGTCCTCCATAGATTGGGTTCATTTCCCAGCTCAGGGCAATCCTTTATATTGCGCCCTTTGCAAATTGGAAGGGCTGAGCAAGTGGAGTTGCAAATGAAGATTGGGTTTGAGCGCCCAGATAAACCGGCATGATGTCGAGGATGAAAGAGTCTTACAGGAAAGGAGCGTGGCCCATCCCGACAACGAGTTTTGCCCCTGCTGCTGTTCGGCAGGACGTAGGCGGTGGCATGGGCGAGCCGGGTATCTGCATCCTTATCCGAGCGAGCGCTATGACGCTATTCAGCCAAGGTAGAGTAGTATGCGGGAAAGCCGCTGCAAAACGAAGCCAATGTGCCCTACTTGGAAACAGAAACAAATAGATTCCCAGCCTCGAAAACTTTATATTTTCCCTATAATCAACAACATCCGGAAATCGAACGGGTAGCTCTTCCAAGCCGCGCGCTACTTTTGAAACAAGAAGACACATTGCTGGCCAGCAACTTCTAAACAAAGTCGAGCCCGCGCGGCGACTAGCGTTCCCGGCGTTCCGAGTGAAAATCCGAAGCGCAAACATGGTTGTGGTGCCATGAATGCGCGCCTTCAAGCAGGCTGCTGGGCGGCAGCCAAGAGGATCAAACGAAGAGCGCCGGTCGAACAGTGCGTGCGTCTATAGGTCGCGAGGCCTAAGTGTCAATTTGCCGTTCAGGCGGCAAAGCCGTGCTGCTTGCGGTGATGTGGACCGTCGTGCATTTGTGTAGATTTGAAGGTTTCAAAACGCCCGTCGGTGCAGCGCTCGCGGATCTTGCTGACAAATGCATTCTGCTCCACCTTGGTCATCGGTTTGAAATTTCTAACGATGCTGAGGTTTTGCAGCAGCGCCGCCATAGAGAGCATGCCGACCACTTGGGTCGAAATTGGCAGGCTCAAGCAATAGCGGTAGCAGTCTTCCGGCGTGATGCCCAAGGCGTCCATAAACATTGCCTTCGGATAGCCGCCACCGAGCCCCTTCATGCCGATCACGCCGACATTTTGTTCCAGGCAAACCGGCACCACGTCGTTCTGGAAGCTGCGATAAACCGCATCAGCTACGTTGATTGGCATTTGCGATGTGTCCCAATTCTTGTACTTCTTGAGCATCGCCAGGTGAATGCGCGGGTCTTTGTGGCCGGTGAAGCCGATGTAGCGAACTTTGCCCGCTTTGCGTGCTTCAAGCGCTGCCTTGAAACCACCCTTTTCCCAAAGCCACTCAGGATCGTTGTCATAATTGCATTCGTGGAATTGCCACAGGTCGATGTGATCAGTTTTCAGGCGGCGGAGAGAATCTTCCAGATTTCGCATCGAGCCCGCATAATCACGCTCGCAGTTCTTGGTCATCAGAAACACTTTGTCCCGGCGGTTGTCCATAGCGAGCGCTGTGCCCATTAATTCTTCGGCAGCGCCATCGTGATAATCCCAGGCGTTGTCGAAAAATGTCAGCCCCTCGTCAATGGCGGCGTGCATAATGCGAATGGCATCCTTGTCTTTCTTGACGGCGCGGATGTGCCAGCCCCCAAGACATAGGATGGAAACACGCTCACCGGTGCGGCCCAGAATTCGCGTGGGGACGCCGGTGGATTTATCAGTTGAGGAAAGAACTTCCTTCGCAGTAGGCATTGTTGTTTATGATCGCAAATGTTGAACTACTTTTTGTTGAAAAAAGCGTCGATGCCGGCTTGGGCCACGGCTTCGTCGATGGCCGAAGCTGCGCCACTGGCGGCGATCGCGCCTATGGTTTGGCCGTCGACTTTGATGGGCAGTCCACCCTGGTTGGGAAATGCATTAGGGGCGATCATGGCTGAAAGTTTTCCGGCTTCCAACTGGTCTGCCGCGTTCTTTGATGGCGAACGGAAGAAGGCGGAATGGCGAGCTTTTTTCTGGCAATAATTGAGCGTGTTCAGGCCGGCGTTGTCAGCCTTTTGGATGTAGAGGAGCGTTCCACTTTCATCAACAATGCAGATAGTTAGTTGCATGTGTACGTTGCGCTTCAAGGCCTCGGCTTCGGCGCCGGCAACCATGGCTTTGATGACGCCCAGGCTGAGACTTTTTTTCGTAAGCAATTCCTGAGCGGGACACAGCGCTGCGATGGTGAGCAAACAGAGGATAAGTTTGTGCATGGGGACTATAGTATCAACGCCCTCGCTACAATGGTTGAGCAATGCGCATCGCAATCCTCGGCACCCGGGGAATTCCTGCCAATTATGGCGGCTTTGAAACCT